>NZ_JBEYTM010000004.1:0-263478 GCF_040643055.1 Streptomyces sp. NPDC047515 | reverse complement strand
GCCGGTGCCCGCGCGCCCCCCGCAGCGGCGGCGGGCCGCCCCCCCCGCCCCCCCCGCCGCCTCTGTGCCGTGTGTACGGGCCCAGACGTCAGCCGCGGGGCACGTCGCCGCCCGAGGCGGCATCGACCACCGTCCGGTCGCCGAGCGGCGCGTCCAGCGTCACCGTGCGGGTCAGCTCCTTGGCGATCATGGCGCAGAGCTTCTTTCCGGCCGGCTTCGTCTCCGCCACCGTCACCCGCACCGCCTTCCCGTCCTCGCTCGCACGCGCCGTGTACGTGCTGCACGCCCCGCCCCAGAACGTCACCGACAGGGTCCGCCCGTCAGTGCTGTACGACAGGATCTGCCGCGAGGTCTTTCCCGTGTCCCCCGGAGGCGGGGTCGTCGCCGACGGTTCCTCCTTCGTCAGATACGCGGGGTCCACGGCGATCTGCGACACGGTCTCGCCCGTGCCGCCCGCGGCCGGTCGCACCGAGAAGAGCCAGGACGGTACGAGCGTCTGCCTGCCCGCCACGTACCGCGCCGTCAGGCCGAACACGGCCTTGTCGACCGTCACGGTCGTCGTTGGCCGCTCCGCCCCGGTCCGTGCTCCGCAATGGACCTCCGGCGATTTCAGGCCGTCCCGCAGCGGTACGGGGGTGGCGCACCCGCCGATGTCCGCGCGCCCGTCCGTCCGGGGCGCCGCCCCGTTCAACTGCTTCAGTGCCTCGCCCGCGCTGATCACCGGATAGCTGTCGCCCTTCTCCAGGGCCTTCAACTGTCCGCTGCCGCCGACTACTTCACCGTCCGAACCCACCTGGATCCCGGTCGACCAGCCGTAGGTGGGGAGTCCGTCCACCACCGGGTCGGCGTTCACCACCCGTACCGAGCCCATGAGTTGCCGGGTGTCGAGGGCGGCGTCGTCCTGCCCCACCGCCTTCAGGACCGGCGCCGCGGCGGCCCTGGCGGCGCCCTCGCCCACCGCGGAGCCGCTGCCGCCCGGGGCCACCTTCGCGCTCGAACAGGCCGAGGTGCCCTCGCAGTTGTCCGTACCGCCCAAGCCGTACCGGGCGAAGCTCCAGGTCCCCGGCGCCTGTTTGTCCACCCGGAGGGCCGGGCCGGAGCCGTCCTTGTCGGACCCCACCTTCCAGGACGTGCCCTCCGTCCGCGGGGTGCCCTCAAGGCCCAGCGCCTTCGCCAGCCGGGACACCTGTGCCGCGGAGACGGCTCCCTCGGTGCGCCGCACCGCCGCCGTGCCGGGACCCTCGGGAAGCTTGCCGGAGGCGCGGTAGACCATCCGGCCGCCGTGCGGATCGGGCTCGCCCGGCGCGATGCCGGGGGCGGTGCCCGGCGAGGACCCGTCGGGCGCCGCCGGGCCGCCCGCCTGCTCGTCCAGGGCCGGCGGGGGAGGGGGGCGCTCCCTGTCGGCCGCCGCGCTGCCGCCGCTCCCGCCGTCGCCGTCCGCGGCGGTCGCGGCCCAGTACGCGCCACCGCCCCCGGCCAGCAGTACGGCTGCCGCCACCGAGACCACGGCGAGCGTCGGGCGTCGCCGGGGGCCGGTCACGTCGTTGTCGGATCGCTCGGTGCTCACCGGATCGCTCCTTCGCCTGCGTTGCCGTCACAGACCGTAACCGGCCTGCCGTCCGTCCCGTGAGTGGGGACAACGGTGGGACGGGGCACGCGGGCGCACGGTTCCCTTCAGGGGTGGGGGCCGCGACCGGTGCGCCGGACTCAGTCGCCGTAGTCGGACATGGCGTCGATCAGCCGCGCGGAGGCCGGAGGCACGGTCACCCCGTGAATCAGGGACGGCGCGACCGGAGCGGGGGCGGACTTCGCGGGAGCCACCCAGTGCGGAGCCATGCGCGCGCAGTCACCGCGCAGCTCGGCCAGGCTGATCTCGGACTCGCGTGAAGCGTTGTTGTTCGACATATACGCACCGTAGGCATCACACGCCCTGGGAAGAAAGCCCTACTATCGGGTAGTTTTCCCCCCTTCAGGGCGAGTGCGGGGAACGGGTAGCGTGAACTGTCACGCCGCCCCGGGAACACCGTCACCCGTTCCCCCCGATCTCCACAGGAGCAGTCTCCCCGTGCGAATCGCAGTCACCGGCTCCATCGCCACCGATCACCTCATGACCTTCCCCGGCCGTTTCGCCGACCAGCTGGTCGCGGATCAGCTGCACACGGTCTCGCTGTCCTTCCTGGTCGACAACCTCGATGTGCGCCGGGGCGGTGTCGCCGCCAACATCTGCTTCGGCATGGGCCTGCTGGGCACCCACCCGATCCTGGTCGGTGCCGCGGGCTCCGACTTCGACGAGTACCGCGCCTGGCTCGACCGCCATGGCGTCGACACCGGGTCGGTCCGGATCTCCGAGGTCCTGCACACCGCCCGTTTCGTCTGCACGACGGACGCGGACCACAACCAGATCGGCTCCTTCTACACGGGCGCGATGAGCGAGGCGCGGCTCATCGAGCTGAAGTCCGTCGCCGACCGTGTCGGCGGCCTCGACCTCGTCTCGATCGGTGCGGACGACCCCGAGGGGATGCTCCGCCACACCGAGGAGTGCCGCTCCCGCGGCATCCCGTTCGCCGCGGACTTCTCGCAGCAGATCGCGCGGATGGACGGCGACGAGATCCGGATCCTCCTGGACGGCGCCACGTATCTCTTCTCCAACGAGTACGAGAAGGGGCTCATCGAGTCCAAGACGGGCTGGAGCGACGAGGAGATCCTGGCCAAGGTCGGCCACCGGGTCACCACGCTCGGCGCCCGCGGCGTGCGGATCGAGCGGGCCGGCCTGGAGCCGATCGAGGTCGGCTGCCCCGAGGAGGAGGTCAAGGCCGACCCGACCGGTGTCGGCGACGCCTTCCGGGCCGGATTCCTCTCCGGTCTCGCCTGGGGCGTCGGCCTGGAGCGCGCCGCCCAGGTCGGCTGCATGCTCGCCACCCTGGTCATCGAGACGGTCGGCACCCAGGAGTACACCCTGCGCCGCACCCACTTCATGGACCGCTTCACCAAGGCGTACGGCCACGACGCCGCCGCCGAGGTCCGCGCGCACCTGGGCTGATCCCGAAGGGGAGTCTCAGGTCAGCCGGCGGACCACATGGGCCGAGCCGCGGTCCGCCGGCTCCTCGCCCACGTACTCCTGCTCGCGCATCACGCACCAGGCCGGGATGTCCAGCCGAGCCGCCTCGTCGTCGGAGAGCACGGTCACCGTCCCGCCCAGCGGTACGTCCCCGATCACCTTCGCGAGCTCGATCACGGGGATCGGGCAGCGCTTCCCGAGGGCGTCGACCACCAGGGACGCGGACGCGGCGGGGGAGGGGGGAGCCGAAACGGGCGCCCCCAGCCTCTCCCGTACGTCTCCCACCACCCCGGGCAGTACGTCCAGGAAGCGGTCGACGTCCTCGGCCGTGGTGCCGGCCGGCAGCGACACCCGTACGTTCCCCTCCGACAGCACCCCCATGGCCCTGAGCACATGGCTCGGTGTCAGTGTGCTGCTGGTGCAGGAGGAACCGGACGATACGGCGAATTCGCACCGGTCCAGCTCATGGAGCAGAGTCTCTCCATCGACATAGAGACAAGAGAAGGTCACCAGATGCGGCAGCCGCCGCACCGGGTCGCCGACCACCTCCACATCGGGCACCAGCTGCGGTACCCGGAGCCTGATGCGGTCCACCAGGGCCCGCAGCCGTACGGACTCGGCCGCCGCCTCCGTCCGCACCGCCCGCAGCGAAGCCGCCGCGGCCACGATCGCCGGAATGTTCTCGAACCCCGCGGCCCGCCCCGACTCGCGCTCGTCGGCCGGTCCCTGAGCCGCGAACCGCACCCCCTTGCGCACCGCCAGCAGCCCGACCCCCGAGGGCCCGCCCCACTTGTGTGCGCTCGCCGCCAGCAGCGACCAGCCCTCGGGCACCGGCCCCCAGCCCAGCGACTGGGCGGCATCCACCAGCAGCGGCACCCCCGCCGCCCGGCAGACCTCCGCGACCTCGGCCACCGGCTGCTCGGTGCCGACCTCGTGATTGGCGGACTGCAGACAGGCCAGCGCGGTGTCCTCGCGGAGCGCCTGCGCGTACGCCGCCGCGCTCACCGCACCCGAGCGGTCCACCGCGACCTCGAAGACCGATCCGCCCTGGGCCTCATGGGTGGCGGCCGAATGGAGCACCGACGAGTGTTCGACCGCGGAGACGACCAGATGGCGGCCGACACGCCGACGTCCCGCGAGGGCCCCGGAAATTCCCGAGTGCACCGCGCGCGTCCCCGAAGGAGTGAACGTGAGCTCGTCCGGGCGGCAGCCCACGGCCTCCGCGGCGGTCTCCCGGGCCGCGTCCAGCAACAGCCGGGCCCGGCGCCCCTCGCGGTAGAGCCTGGCCGGGTCGGCCCACCCCTCGTCCAGCGCGGCAAGCAGCGCCTGGCGGGCGACGGGGTGCAGGGGGGCGGAGGAGGCGGCGTCGAAGTAGGGCACACGGCCACGCTAGCCCGCGCCGGGCCGGGGCCGCCCGCGTGGCCAGGAGAGGGGGCGTCAGATGGCCGCCGGAGGCCCGTACTCCACCCCTTCGGAGGGTCGGACGGCGCGTTGGGCACCCTCCCCGCGCGACCCCAAATAGCGTCCAGTAGGGTTTGGTCCGCATAAACATCCAAACCCCTGCCCGCGTCAGGGCGGCGACCGACCAGAGAGACGGCCGCGCCGACCGCGCGGGCGAGACTCTCGGGAAGGCGCTACGTGAGTCCCAACGGCTCCGACCGCTCGTCGCGGCGCCCGATGCGGCGGAAGCTGCCGCAGGTGCTGACTGCGGGCCTGGTCCTGGCGACCGCCACCGGTTGCACATACAAGGACTTTCCCCGTCTTGGTATGCCTACGCCGGTAACGGAAGAGGCACCACGGATCCTTTCCCTCTGGCAGGGCTCGTGGGCGGCAGCGCTCGCCACGGGCGTGCTGGTCTGGGGCCTGATCCTGTGGAGCGTCATCTTCCACCGGCGCAGCCGCACCAAGATCGAGGTTCCTACGCAGACCAGGTACAACATGCCCATCGAGGCGCTGTACACCGTGGTCCCTCTGATCATCGTCTCGGTGTTGTTCTACTTCACCGCGCGCGATGAATCGAAGCTCCTCACGCTCTCCCCCAAGCCCGCCCACACCATCAACGTGGTCGGCTACCAGTGGAGCTGGGGATTCAACTACATCGAGAACGTGGACGGCTCGCTCGCCACGGGCAAAAAGATCCCCAAGGAACTGGACGCCATCCCGGACAGGTTCCGGAAGGACTTCCCCCAGGGGGCCGAGGGTGTCTACGACTACGGCATCCCGGGAACGCGGAACCCGCAGAACGGCAACCCGGGTCCGACCCTGTGGCTGCCGAAGGGTGAGAAGGTCCGCTTCGTCCTGACTTCGCGTGACGTCATCCACTCCTTCTGGGTGGTGCCGTTCCTCATGAAGCAGGACGTCATTCCGGGCCACACCAATGCCTTTGAGGTGACTCCCAACCAGGAGGGCACCTTCATGGGCAAGTGCGCCGAGCTCTGCGGCGTCGACCACTCCCGGATGCTCTTCAACGTCAAGGTCGTCTCCCCGGAGCGCTACCAGGCGCATCTCAAGGAGCTGGCGAAGAAGGGCCAGACGGGCTACGTGCCGGCCGGCATCGCGCAGACTGACCCGGCCAGGAATGCGGAGACGAACAAACTGTGAGCATCCTCAACGAACCTCAGGGTGCCGCGGCAGCAGACGACTCGTACGAGGACGAGCTGCCGGTCCGGCGCAAGCAGCCGGGAAACGTCGTCATCAAGTGGTTGACCACCACTGACCACAAGACGATCGGCACGATGTACCTGGTCACATCGTTCGCGTTCTTCTGCATCGGCGGTCTGATGGCGCTCTTCATGCGCGCCGAGCTGGCCCGTCCCGGCACGCAGATCATGTCGAACGAGCAGTTCAACCAGGCGTTCACGATGCACGGCACGATCATGCTGCTGATGTTCGCGACGCCGCTGTTCGCCGGGTTCGCGAACTGGATCATGCCGCTGCAGATCGGCGCGCCCGACGTGGCGTTCCCGCGGCTGAACATGTTTGCGTACTGGCTGTACCTCTTCGGCTCGATCATCGCGGTGGCCGGGTTCCTCACCCCGCAGGGTGCGGCCGACTTCGGCTGGTTCGCCTACTCCCCGCTCTCGGACGCGGTCCGTTCGCCGGGTGTCGGCGCCGACATGTGGATCATGGGTCTGGCCTTCTCCGGCTTCGGTACGATCCTCGGTTCGGTCAACTTCATCACCACGATCATCTGCATGCGCGCTCCCGGCATGACGATGTTCCGCATGCCGATCTTCGTCTGGAACGTCCTGCTGACCGGTGTGCTGGTCCTGCTGGCCTTCCCGGTCCTCGCCGCCGCGCTCTTCGCGCTGGAGGCGGACCGCAAGTTCGGTGCGCATGTGTTCGACGCGTCCAATGGCGGCGCATTGCTCTGGCAACACCTCTTCTGGTTCTTCGGCCATCCAGAGGTGTACATCATCGCCTTGCCATTCTTCGGAATCATTTCCGAAGTGATTCCGGTGTTCAGTCGAAAGCCGATGTTCGGCTACATCGGCCTGATCAGCGCGACGATCGCCATCGCAGGCCTCTCCGTGACCGTGTGGGCGCACCACATGTACGTCACCGGCGGTGTGCTGTTGCCGTTCTTCTCATTCATGACATTCCTCATCGCGGTACCGACCGGTGTGAAGTTCTTCAACTGGATCGGCACGATGTGGAAGGGATCGTTGTCCTTCGAGACACCGATGCTCTGGGCCGTCGGCTTCCTGATCACCTTCACCTTCGGTGGTCTGACCGGTGTGATCCTGGCGTCGCCCCCGATGGACTTCCACGTCTCGGACTCGTACTTCGTCGTCGCGCACTTCCACTACGTCATCTTCGGCACCGTGGTCTTCGCGATGTTCTCCGGATTCCACTTCTGGTGGCCGAAGTTCACCGGCAAGATGCTGGACGAGCGGCTCGGCAAGATCACGTTCTGGACGCTGTTCGTGGGCTTCCACGGCACGTTCCTGGTGCAGCACTGGCTGGGTGCCGAGGGCATGCCGCGTCGCTACGCGGACTACCTCGCCGCGGACGGCTTCACCGCGCTGAACACGATCTCGACGATCTCCTCGTTCCTGCTCGGTCTGTCGATGCTGCCGTTCTTCTACAACGTGTGGAAGACCGCCAAGTACGGCAAGAAGATCGAGGTCGACGACCCGTGGGGCTACGGCCGTTCGCTGGAGTGGGCGACCTCCTGCCCGCCGCCGCGGCACAACTTCCTCACGCTGCCGCGGATCCGTTCCGAATCCCCGGCGTTCGACCTGCACCACCCGGAGATCTCGGCGCTCGAACAGCTGGAGCACCACTCCGAGGATGACAAGGCCCTCGCTGGTGGCAAGGAGGCCGGCAAGTGAATATCCAGGGCAAGATGTTCATCTGGCTGAGCGTCTTCATGCTCGCCATGGCCATCACCTACGGCGTGTGGTCGAAGGAGCCGGCCGGTACCACCGCGCTCTTCCTGGCCTTCGGCCTGAGCATCATGATCGGCTTCTACCTCGCCTTCACGGCGCGGCGGGTCGACGCCATGGCCCAGGACAACAAGGAAGCCGATGTCGCGGACGAGGCCGGCGAGGTGGGGTTCTTCTCCCCGCACAGCTGGCAGCCGCTCGCGCTGGCGATCGGCGGCGCCCTCGCCTTCCTAGGCGTCGTCTTCGGCTGGTGGCTGCTCTACTACGCGATCCCGGTGGTTCTGATCGGCCTGTTCGGCTGGGTCTTCGAGTACTACCGCGGTGAGAACCGGACCCAGTGACCTCGCGTCACCGCTCCACCTGACGGGGGGCCTGTACTTCTCCACCAAAAGAAGTACAGGCCCCCCGTTTGCAGTCACATAGCGCGCTGATAGGGATGAATCTTCATAGCGTGTGTTCATGAACCACACGCCGCGCTTCCGCCCCGTAGTGAGCTGCACTCTGCTGGTCGTGACCCTGGTCGCAGGTGTGACCGCGTGCGGGGGGTCCGACGGCCACCCGCTCGCGGCGAAACCGTACGACGCCGCGGACGAGATCTCCGCCAACGTCTCCGACGGGGACGAGAAGGTCGACTCCGACAAGCCGCTCGAACTCACCGTCGACGGCGACGACGGCCGGATCACGGACGTCACGGCAGTGGACACGGCAGGACGCCATCTGTCGGGCGAGCTGGACGCCGACGGGAGGCGCTGGCACGCCACCTCCCCGCTCGCCGCCGGCACCCGCTACACGGTCCGGGTCAGCATGGAGGACGGCGACGGGGATCCGGGCAGCCGTACGCTCTCCTTCGGGACCACCTCCGCCAAGAAGTTCCTGAAGGTCGCCTTCGGCCCTCAGGCGGGCACCTACGGCGTCGGACAGCCCATCACGGCGGCACTCAGCGCTCCGATCAAGGACAAGGCGTCCAGAGCCATCGTGGAGCGCGCCCTGCGGGTCCGTTCCACGCCCGCCGTGACCGGCTCCTGGTACTGGGTCGACGACAAGACCCTGCACTACCGCCCCGAGGAGTACTGGCCCGCCAGGGCCACCATCGACGTCACCAGCGGCCTGGCCGGTCTCAAGGTCACCAACAGCCTGTACGGGGCCCCCACGAAGGCGCTGAGGCTCACCACGGGCGCCCGCATCGAGGCCATCACCGACGCCGCCGCGCACACGATGACGGTCAAGCGCGACGGGAAAGTGATCAACACCATTCCGGTGACCACCGGCAAACCGGGCTTCGCCACCCGAAACGGTGTCAAGGTCGTGCTGAGCAAGGAATACGCCGTACGTATGCGCGGCGAGACGATCGGCATCTCGGCGAACTCGTCCGACGGGTACGACCTGATGGTCTACTACGCGACGCGCGTGACCTGGAGCGGCGAGTACGTGCACGCGGCCCCCTGGTCCACCGGTTCGCAGGGGTACGCGAACGTCAGCCATGGCTGTACAGGCATGACCACCAGCCTGGCCGAGTGGTTCTACAACACCGTGCGCACGGGCGACATCGTCCAGGTCGTCGGCAGTCAGGGCGAGACGATGACACCGTTCGACAACGGCTACGGCGACTGGAACCTCTCCTGGCCCGCATGGCTGAAGGGCAGCGCGCTGCAGAAGAACTCCTCCCCGGACCGCACGGACACGATCCAGGCGGCGCGACTGCGCCCCGAGGTCTGACCGGCCCCGGGGAGTGCGCCGCCCCTCAGCGGTACCGCGGACGGATCCGCGGCGGGCCTCAGAGGCCGCCCGACAGGCTCTCAGGCCGTGCAGAGCCTGTTGCGCAGCAGGGCGGCCAGGGCGTCCGCGAACTCGACCGGTTCGACCGGCAGGGTCACCGCGGCGTCCGCACGGCTCCATGTGGCCAGCCAGGCATCCTGCGGGCGGCCCATCAGTAGCAAGACAGGCGGGCAGTGGAAGATCTCGTCCTTGATCTGCCGGCAGACGCCCATGCCGCCCGCGGGCGCCGTCTCGCCGTCCAGCACACAGACGTCGATGCCGCCGTTGTCCAGTGCTTCCAGGACGGCGGGCAGGGTGGCGCACTCGAGGAACTCCACCGGCGGCACGTCGGCGGCCGGCCTGCGCCCGGCTGCCAGCTTCACCTGCTCACGGGTGTTGGCGTCGTCGCTGTAGACCAGGACCGTGGCGGTCGGCTGCATTGTTCCTCCGTGACATCCGTGTCTTCGGGGCTTTCCGGGCATGAACCGATGCGCGGATCGTACTCCGCCCGATGGCCTGTCAGTACCGCCCGGGACAGCGGATTCATGGGCTGTTCGGGGACGGCACACCCTGTTGACACACCGAACGGCACCCCCGGAGTGAGGGCGGGATAAGGGACCGACATAATGTCGGTCGTGGCGACAGCAACGACAGTAGAAACCGGGCACGCGCACCCGTCGGTCAATCGACCGAACCTCACCAGCGTCGGAACCATCATCTGGTTGAGTTCCGAGCTGATGTTCTTCGCGGCCCTCTTCGCGATGTACTTCACCCTGCGATCGGTGATGGGACCGGACCACTGGAAGGAAATGGCCTCGGCCCTGAACTTCCCGTTCTCCGCGACGAACACCACGATCCTGGTGCTCTCCTCACTCACCTGCCAGCTCGGCGTCTTCGCCGCGGAGCGGGGCGATGTGAAGAAGCTCCGTACCTGGTTCGTGATCACTTTCGTGATGGGTGCGATCTTCATCGGAGGCCAGGTCTTCGAGTACACCGAGCTGGTGAAGAAGGACGGCCTCTCGCTGTCCTCCGACCCGTACGGCTCGGTGTTCTACCTGACGACCGGCTTCCACGGGCTGCACGTGACAGGCGGGCTCATCGCCTTCCTGCTCGTTCTGGGCAGGACGTACGCAGCCAAGAGGTTCACCCATGAACAGGCCACCGCCGCCATCGTCGTGTCCTATTACTGGCACTTCGTCGATGTCGTGTGGATCGGCCTCTTCGCCACGATCTACATGATCAAGTAACCGGGCTCGAACCCGAACCACATCCAGCATCGACGCAGAAGATCCTGACACCGGGGTAATCCGTGAAAAAGCTCTCCGCACGACGACGCCATCCGTTGGCGGCGGTCGTCGTACTACTCCTCGCGCTGGCGGCCACTGGGGGGCTGTACGCCGCGTTTGCGCCCGCGAGTAAGGCGCAGGCCGACGACACCGCCCAGTCCCTCGCCATCGACGAGGGCAAGAAGCTGTACTCCGTCGGTTGCGCCAGCTGCCACGGAACCGGCGGTCAGGGCACCACCGACGGGCCGAGCCTGGTCGGCGTGGGCTCCGCCGCCGTGGACTTCCAGGTCGGTACGGGACGCATGCCGGCGCAGCAGCCGGGCGCCCAGGTACCGAAGAAGAAAGTCATCTACAACCAGGCCGAGATCGACCAGCTCGCGGCGTACGTCGCGTCGCTCGGCGCCGGTCCGATCGTGCCGACCAAGAGCCAGGTCAGCCCTGACGGCGCGGACATCGCCAAGGGTGGCGACCTGTTCCGTACCAACTGCGCGCAGTGCCACAACTTCACCGGTGAGGGTGGCGCGCTGACGAACGGCAAGTACGCGCCGAGCCTCGAAGGCGTGGACCCGAAGCACATCTACGAGGCCATGCAGACCGGCCCGCAGAGCATGCCGTCCTTCCCGGACACGACGATGCCCGAGCAGCAGAAGCGGGACATCATCGCGTACATCAAGACCGTGAACAGCGCCCAGTCGGAGAATCCGGGTGGTCTCAAGCTGGGTGGCCTGGGGCCGGTCAGCGAGGGCTTGTTCGCCTGGATCTTCGGGCTCGGCGCACTGATCGCAGTTGCCATTTGGGTCGCGGCCCACACCGCTAAGGCCAAGAAGTCATGAGTAGCCAAGAGATTCCAGACGAGAACCTGCCCGCTGAGCAGGGCACCGCGCACGGCGCGGTGAAGGTCGCGGACGACCCGTTCGCCGACCCGGGGCTGCCGGCCCACAAGCCGCGCATCCAGGACATCGACGAACAGGCCGCGAAGCGCTCTGAGCGCGCCGTCGCGTTCATGTTCACGCTGTCCATGCTGGCGACGGTCGGCTTCATCGCCTCCTACGTCATCTTCCCGGTCGACAAGATCGTGTACATCTGGCCCTTCGGCCATGTGAGCGCGCTCAACTTCTCCCTGGGGCTGACCCTGGGCGTGGCCCTCTTCACGATCGGCGCGGGTGCCGTCCACTGGGCGCGCACCTTGATGTCCGACGTGGAGGTCGCCGACGACCGGCACGCCATCGAGGCCACGCCCGAGGTCAAGGCGAAGGTTCTCGCCGACTTCGCGGCAGGTGCCGAGGAGTCCGCGTTCGGCCGGCGCAAGCTGATCCGCAACACCATGTTCGGCGCGCTGGCCCTGGTGCCGCTCTCCGGTGTGATGCTGCTGCGCGACCTCGGTCCGCTGCCGGAGAAGAAGCTCCGCAACACCCTGTGGGCCAAGGGCAAGCGGCTCATCAACATGAACACGATGGAGCCGCTGCGTCCCGAGGACGTGGCCGTCGGTTCGCTGACCTTCGCCATGCCCGAGGGCCTGTCGGAGGACGCGGAGGACTTCCAGAACCAGATCGCCAAGGCCGCGCTGATGATCATTCGCATCGAGCCGAAGAACATCAAGGACAAGCGCGAGCGCGAGTGGGCCCACGAGGGCATCGTGGCCTTCTCCAAGATCTGCACGCACGTCGGCTGCCCGATCAGCCTGTACGAGCAGCAGACGCACCACGTGCTCTGCCCGTGCCACCAGTCCACCTTCGACCTCTCCGACGGCGCCCGCGTCATCTTCGGTCCGGCCGGTCACGCCCTTCCGCAGCTGCGGATCGGTGTGAACAGCGAGGGCAACCTCGAGGCGCTCGGTGACTTCGAAGAGCCCGTCGGTCCTGCATTCTGGGAGCGCGGATGAGTACTGCGACCACGAACTCACCCGGTGCCGCGGCACCGGGCAATCGCAAGGCGCCCGCCGGTGAGCGGGTGGCCGACTGGGCGGACGGCCGACTCGGGATCTACTCCCTGGCCAAGTCCAACATGCGCAAGATCTTCCCGGACCACTGGTCCTTCATGCTCGGTGAGGTCGCCCTCTACAGCTTCATCATCATCATCCTCACGGGTGTGTATCTGACGCTGTTCTTCCACCCGAGCATGAACGAAGTCGTGTACCACGGCTCGTACGAGCCGATGCAGGGCATCCGGATGTCCGAGGCCTACGCCTCGACGCTGGACATCAGCTTCGACGTCCGCGGTGGTCTGCTGGTCCGGCAGATCCACCACTGGGCCGCGCTGATCTTCCTGGCCGGCATGTTCGTGCACATGATGCGCGTGTTCTTCACGGGTGCCTTCCGCAAGCCGCGTGAGATCAACTGGCTGTTCGGCTTCCTGCTGTTCGTGCTGGGTATGTTCACCGGCTTCACCGGCTACTCGCTCCCGGACGACCTGCTCTCCGGTACGGGTGTCCGCTTCACCCAGGGCGCGATCCTGTCGATGCCGGTCGTCGGCACGTACATCTCGATGTTCCTGTTCGGCGGAGAGTTCCCCGGTCACGACTTCGTCGCCCGGTTCTACTCGATCCACATCCTGCTGCTGCCGGGCATCATGCTCGGCCTGCTGGTGGCGCACCTGATCCTGGTCTTCTACCACAAGCACACGCAGTTCGCGGGTCCGGGCCGCAGCAACAAGAACGTCGTCGGCATGCCGCTGCTGCCGGTGTACATGGCGAAGGCCGGTGGCTTCTTCTTCCTGGTCTTCGGCATCATCGCCGTCATCGCGGCCATCGCCTCGATCAACCCGATCTGGGCCATCGGCCCGTACCGCCCGGACCAGGTGTCGACCGGCGCCCAGCCCGACTGGTACATGGGCTTCGCCGAGGGTCTGATCCGAGTGATGCCTGGCTGGGAGATCAACCTCTGGGGTCACACGCTCGTCCTGGGTGTGTTCATCCCGCTGATGGCCTTCGGACTGGTGCTCGCGATCATCGCGGTCTACCCGTTCGTCGAGTCCTGGGTCACCGGGGACAAGCGCGAGCACCACATCCTGGACCGCCCGCGCAACGCTCCGACCCGGACGGCCTTCGGCGTCGCCTGGATCACCGAGTACTTCATCGTCTTCATCGGCGGTGGCAACGACCTGTGGGCCACGCACTTCCACCTGTCGCTGAACGCCATCTCCTGGTTCGTCCGGATCTTCATCTTCGTGGGACCGGTCATCGCGTTCATCGCCACCCGGCGGATCTGCCTCGGCCTCCAGCGCCGCGACAAGGAGAAGGTGCTGCACGGACGCGAGTCCGGCATCATCAAGCGCCTGCCGCACGGTGAGTTCGTCGAGATCCACGAGCCGCTCGGCCCCGAGAAGCTGCACACACTCACCGCGCACGAGCAGTACGAGCCGGTCGAGATCGGCCCGACGGTCGACGAGAACGGTGTCGAGCGCAAGGTGCCGGCTCTGCAGAAGCTGCGGGCCAGGCTCAGCAAGGGCTACTACGGCGAGGACAACCAGATCGCCAAGCCCACCGTCGAGGAGTACAAGGAGATCACCAGCGGCCACGGTCACCACTGATCGTCTGAACTGATCGCCACAGCAGGAGCCCCGTCCATCCGATGGACGGGGCTCTTCGCTGTGCGTTGCGCTCGATAGGGTGGGCCTTACCCCTTTTTTCGGCTGTGGACCCCAGGAGCGGACCATGAACGTTGTGACCCCGGTCGGCGGCGACAGCGTGGCGGACCGTTCCTGGCCCGGCCTGCTGAACCCCCTGCTGCGCGGCGAGAACCTGACCGCGGACGACACCGCGTGGGCGATGGACCGCATCATGAGCGGCGAGGCGAGCGATGTGCAGATCGCCGGTTTCGCGGTGGCCCTGCGCGCCAAGGGCGAGACGGTCGATGAGGTGTCCGGCCTGGTGCGCGCGATGTACGCGCACGCCAACACCATCCACGTGCCCGGTCCTACGGTCGACATCGTCGGCACCGGCGGCGACCTCGCCAAGACGGTCAACATCTCCACGATGTCGGCGATCGTCATCGCGGGCACCGGCGCCAAGGTCGTCAAGCACGGCAACCGGGCCTCCTCGTCGTCGAGCGGTTCCTCCGACGTACTGGAGAAGCTCGGCGTCAACCTGGAGCTCAGCGCGCAGCGGGTCGTCGAGGTCGCCGAGGAGGCGGGCATCACCCTCTGCTTCGCGGTGAAGTTCCACCCCGCTCTGCGCTACGTGGCCAGGGCCCGCAAGGAGCTCGGTGCCCCGACGACGTTCAACATCCTGGGGCCGCTCACCAACCCGGCGAAGGTGCGTTCCCAGGCCATCGGCGTTGCCGACCTGCGCATGGCGCCCATCGTCGCCGGTGTCCTCGCCGAGCGCGGCAATTCGTCGCTGGTCGTCCGCGGTGACGACGGCCTGGACGAGCTGACGACGACCGCGACCTCGCGGATCTGGGTGGTCCGGGACGGATCGGTGCGCGAGGAGTCGTTCGACCCGCGCGACATCGGGCTGGAGCTGGTGCCGCCGCAGGCGCTCCGCGGTGGCGACCCCTCGTACAACGCCGACGTGGCCCGCCGGGTGCTGGCCGGTGAGCAAGGGCCCGTACGGGAGGCCGTGCTGCTCAACTCGGCCGCGGCGCTGGTCGCGCTGGCCCCGACGGGCGGCACGCTGAACGAGCAGATCGCCGCCGGGATCGAGAAGGCCGCGGAGTCCATCGACTCGGGAGCGGCCCGGCAGGCGCTGGAGCGCTGGGTGGCGGTCAGCAACGCCTGAGCGGACGGCATGTGGCGGGGCGCGGTCCGGATCCTGGACCGCGCCTTGCGCGTTCTCCCGCGTATGGCAAGATGCTGGGCAGGTCATGAGTGACAGCGACTACGGCCCCGGCCCGCTGTCCGGCAACCCTCCGTCCGTGGCGGGGTGCCCCGGGTGAAGACCAGGCCGTAGGCAGCGAGGTTTGCGGCAAGCGCGGGCCCCTCGGCATCTGTGAATGCCAACCCCCGGGGTCCTGGTCCCTAGGGAGTCTCTTGTGAGCACGCGAATGCGATAGGGCTTCTCAGCCCTTCTCCGCACACCCTTCTCTCTTTTCGCTGCGCTGCCGCGTATCCGCCGGCGCATGCAATTCGCCTGCCTGTTACGGGAGTTCACCATGTCTGTCTTCGCCGCTGCCGCCGACCAGTCGCTTTGTGCCCCGCTGCCTGTTCTGGGCAAGGATGTAACGGTTCCGCTGGTAATGGGCGGTGATGTCACGTATGCCGCTCTCGACTACGCCGCCAGTGCCCCGGCCCTGCAGCGGGTCTGGGACGACGTCGCCGCGTACGCCCCGTACTACGGCAGCGTCCACCGCGGCGCCGGGTACCTCTCGCAGCTCTCCACGGATCTCTTCGAGAACAGCCGCTCGACCGTCGCGGAGTTCCTCGGCTGCCGCGCCGACGACCAGGTGATCTTCACCCGCTCGACCACCGACTCCCTCAATCTGCTGGCCGCCGTCGTGCCCGCCGACTGCGAGGTCTTCGTCTACGAGACCGAGCACCACGCCTCGCTGCTGCCATGGCGTGACGCCCGGGTGACCTACCTCAACGCCCCGCGCACGCCCGCCCAGGCGGTCGAGACGCTGGAGCAGGCGCTCGCCGACCGTGAGCCCTACGGCCCCGCGCTGGTCTGTGTCACCGGCGCTTCCAACGTCACCGGTGAGCTGTGGCCGGTCAAGGAGCTGGCCGCCGCCGCGCATGCGCACGGTGCCCGGATCGTGCTGGACGCCGCACAGCTCGCCCCGCACCACCCCGTCGACATCGCCGACCTGGACGTCGACTGGGTGGCCTTCTCCGGACACAAGCTGTACGCGCCGTTCGGCTCGGGTGTGCTCGCGGGCCGGGCCGACTGGCTGCGGGACGCCGAGCCGTACCTGGCCGGCGGCGGTGCCTCCCGCAGGGTCGCCCGCCGTACCGACGGCGGTGTGGATGTCGAGTGGCACTCCACCGCGGCCCGCCACGAGGCCGGTTCCCCCAATGTCATCGGCGTGTACTCCATCGCCTCCGCCTGCAAGGCGCTCACCGAGGCGGGCTTCGACAACCTCGTCGCCCGGGAGCAGCATCTCGTCGCCGCGGTCCGGGCCGGTCTCGCCGACGTCCCCGAGGTCAAGGTGCTCTCGCTGTTCGGTGACGACGCCCCGCGGGTCGGCGTGATCTCGTTCGTGGTGGAGGGATGGAACAGCTCGCACTTCGCCGCCGCGCTCTCCGCCGAGTACGGCATCGGGGTCCGCGACGGCCTGTTCTGCGCCCATCCGCTGATCCGCACGCTGCTGAGCAGTGACCCGCAGGAGGTCGGCGAGTGCGGCGCGCCGGAGGCCGAGCCGGGCGAGCTCTCCCTGAACGCGATCCGGGTGAGCTTCGGCGCCGGTACGCCGGACGAGCACATCGAGCGCTTCGTCCGCGCGGTCGGGGAACTGGTGAGCAAGGGCGCCCAGTGGAAGTACCGCACCGAGGGCGGCCGCTGCGTCCCGGACCGGGGAGCGGCGCAGCTCTGACGGGTGCGTAACGCTTCGGCGGGGGACGGGCAGCCGAGCGGCCCGTCCCCCGCCGAAGCGTTACGTCGTAGCAGGGGAAGTGTCTAGGCGTCGAGGCCGATGGCGAAGGCGGCCTCCAGGTCATGCTGCGAGTACGTACGGAAGGCCACGTGTGTGTCGGTGGCCTCGACGCCGGGGATCTTGCTGATCCGGCCGGGGATGACGTCCGCCAGGTCGTCGTGCTTGGCCACCCGGACCATGGCGATCAGGTCGTACGTACCGGTGACCGAGAAGACCTCGCTGACGCTGTCCAGCGCGGCGATGGCCTCGGCGATCTCGGGAATCCGGTCCACGCTGGTTTTGATGAGCACGATCGCGGTGATCACGGCTGGCTTTCTCCCTCGGTGGCCGTGGCTGGAGTCTTCACTCTATCCGTACGCCGATAGCGTCCCCAGGCGTAGAGGAAGCCGAGGGCAAAGCCGACCACATGGGCCAGATAGGCCACACCGGGCCCTCCGCTGCCCGCGCTCTGGACCGCCAGCCACTGCAGGACGAACCAGAAGATCAGCACGATCCAGGCGGGGAAGCGCAGCGGCAGGAAGAAGAGGAACGGGAACAGACTGGTGACCCGGGCCCTCGGGAACAGGTACAGAAAGGCCCCGAGCACCGCCGAGATCGCCCCCGACGCACCGACGAGGGTCTCGTCGGACGTGGCGTGCGCGGCGGCGTAGGCGACCAGGGCGAGATAGCCGCACGCGAGGTAGAAGAAGGTGAACTCGGTACGGCCCATGCGCTCCTCGGCCATCGCCCCGAACACGTACAGGAAGAGCATGTTGCCCAGCAGATGCAGCCAGCTGCCGTGCACGAAGAGGGCGGTGAGCGGGGTGAACAGGGCGTGCGTGGAGCCGTCCCACAGCTCGCTCGGGATCACGCCCCACCGTTCGAAGTACCCGGCCTGGGCGGCGAGCAGGGCGTCGGCGGTGGCGTAGGAGGAGTCGAGGCCGGAGAGCGGGCTCATCAGGAAGATCAGACAGCACAGGGCGATCAGGGCATAGGTCACCACCGGTCCGCGCGAGGTGACCGTCCGTAGGAGCCCGCTGGTCAATCCGGATCCCGCCGCCCGCCGATCGATCATGAACAGAGCATGACGCAAGCGGAGGGAACGGGGCAGAGCGCCTCGCCGTGTCGGGGGGACGTGGTGAGGCCGTAGGGTTACGGCAGGACATCCGCAGTTCGACGGTGCACCGCGAGATCCTTGAAGCAGGCAGCACGACGAGGCTCGACGAAAGAGGACGCAACGATGACGACGGTTCCCCAGATGACCGATGGGACCCGCTGGCGCTGCACGCTCTGCGGAAATCTCACGCGCTTCGATGTGACCCGCTCCTCCAAGGTCGTCGAATACGTCCATCTCGACCTGGCCGGGGAGTCCACCGTCGAGGAGCGCGAGGTGGTCAGTGAGACCATCGAGTCGGTGCGCTGCCGTTGGTGCAACGCGGTGGACCAGATCGAGCTGGTGGACAGGCCGGGTGCCGACTCCTGACGGAGCCGTGCGGACAGACAATTTGGGGTGACGGATGGTGGAGCAGCCCGCTAGCGGCGCCGAGTCGGCCGAGGCGGCCGGCGACGCCGTCGAGGCGCTCGACCGCCCGCTGCCCGAAGGCGTACGGCGACGGGTCGTCGCGCTGGTCGCGGACGCGTTCGGCGGCCTCACGGTCACCGAACTCCCGACTCAGCTGAGGCAGTACGCCCGCTTCACCCCGACCCGGCGCGCCAAGTTCGCCGGTAACGCGATGGCGGCCGCCCTGGAGGGCGACGCGCTGTTCCGGCAGCGCATCGGCGATCGGCTCAAGGAGGAGCAGCCCGAGCTGGCCACGGCGCTGGAGGCCGGTGCGCCGCCCGCCGCCGCCGATCCCGTCGATGTGGCCGCCGCCGCCTATGTGCTGCGCCCGATCGGCTGGGTGAAGCTGGTCGCCGCCGCCGGCGAGGAGGCCCAGCGTGCCGACGCCGAGCGTGCCGACGAGGAGAGCCGCCGTGAACTGGAACGGCTGCGCGAGGAACTCGTCCACGCCCGCTCCCAGACGAAGAGCGAGACCGAGCGGCTCCGTGTCGAGCTGGACGCGGCCCGCAAGGAGGCCGAGTCGCTTCAGCGCAAACTGCGCAGTGCCGTCAACGACGTCAAGCGCGGCGAGGCCGCGTTGCGTCGCAGCCGGGCCGAGACCGAGACCGTACGGTCCGAGGCGGCCGCACAGGTCTCCGCGGCGGAGAGCGAGACCCGTCGGCTGAAGGCGCGGCTCGGTGAGGCCGAGGCGTCCGTCGAGGCGGGCCGCCGGGCCGCCAGGGAAGGCCGCTCGGTCGAGGACATGCGGCTGCGGCTGCTGCTGGACACGGTGCTGGACGCGGCCGGCGGGCTCCGTCGCGAACTGGCGCTGCCGCCCTCCTCGATCCGACCCGCGGACAGTGTCGACGCGGTCGAGCCGGGCAGGATGTCGCCCAAGGACATTGCCGCCAGGGCGCTTTCGGAGACCGATCCGGCTCTGCTCGACCAGTTGCTCGCCCTGCCGCAGGCGCATCTGATCGTGGACGGCTACAACGTCACCAAGACCGGCTATCCGCAGTTGCCGCTGGAGAAGCAGCGGCTGCGGCTGCTGGGCGGCCTCGCGGTGCTCGCGGCACAGACCGGCGCCGAGATGACCTGTGTCTTCGACGGGGCCGAACTGGCGGCCCCGGTCCTGCTCGCGCCACCGCGCGGGGTCCGGGTGCTGTTCAGCAAGCCCGGCGTCACCGCCGATGAACTCATCCGTCAACTGGCCCGCGCCGAACCGCCGGGCCGGCCCGTCGTGGTGGTCTCCACCGATCGCGAAGTGGCCGACGGAGTGGCGAAGGCGGGGGCCAGGCCCGTTGCGTCCGTCTTGCTCCTGAAGCGCCTTTCGCGCGTCTAGCGACGCTTGTCGGAACTCGGCGGAATTCAGGGAACGGACCGTCAAGTCGCCGCTACATTCCGTGTGGTGTGGGTAAAGAAGTGCCTGGTGTGACGAGATTTTTCTTGTGAGGATTTGAACTGATCACAAGTTGGTCACTAGGGTCAGCCTTCGAACCTTCGCACGGTTGATCACCCATCCGGGGTGACGGCGAAGGAACCGCCGAGTCCGTGACGTGCACGGAGCCGGGGATTCGAATCCCCCACAGCCCGGTAGGCGGCTCGAGGAAGAAGGAGCTCGCCTTCGTGGCGTCCCACCGTCGTCCCAAGCAGCCGAGCCGCGCCCGTGTGACCGTGCTCACCGCGACCGCCGCCGCGGCCGTGGCCCTGACCTCCCAGGCGGCCCACGCCGACCCGAAGCCCTCCAAGAGCGAGGTCAAGGCGAAGGTCGAGAAGCTCAACCACGAGGCCGGCGCGGCCAACGAGCAGTACTACGGCGCCAAGGAGAAGCAGCAGAAGCTGGAGAAGGAAGTCGGCGCGCTGCAGGACAAGGTGGCCCGCGGTCAGCAGGAGATCAACAGTCTGCGCAACGGCCTCGGTTCGCTCGCCGCCGCCCAGTACCGCTCCGGTGGCATCGACCCGTCGGTGCAGCTCTTCCTCTCGTCCAACCCGGACACCTTCCTCGACGAGGCCTCGGCCCTCGACCAGTTGACGGCCAAGCAGACCGAGACCCTGGGGAAGATCCAGGAGAAGCAGCGGGTCCTCGCGCAGGAGCGCAAGGAGGCCCAGGACAAGCTCGGTGACCTCGCGGACGTGCGCAAGACGCTCGGCGCGAAGAAGAAGAAGCTCCAGGACAAGCTGGCCGAGGCGCAGCGCCTGCTCAACACGATGACCCAGGCCGAGCGCACGAAGATGCGCGAGGACGAACAGCGTGCCAGCCGCGCCGCCGGCGACCGGGTCGAGCTGGGCAAGGAGGTCCCCGCCTCCGCCTGGGGTGCCGCCGCCCTGAACGCCGCCGCCGCCCAGGTGGGCAAGCCGTACCAGCGTGGCGGCACGGGCCCCGGAGCCTTCGACTGCTCCGGGCTGACCCAGTGGGCCTACGCCCAGGCCAACGTCAGCATCTCCCGGGTCACGTACACCCAGGTCAACGACGGCGTCCATATCGGGCGCAGCGCACTGAAGCCGGGCGACCTGGTCTTCTTCAACAACACCGAGCACGTGGGCCTCTACGCGGGCAACAACACCGTCCTGCATGCCCCGTACCCGGGCACGGTCGTCCGCTACGAGTCGATGAACACCATCGGCAGCTTCCAGTTCGGCGTGCGCGTCGGCTGACGACGCCCGAACGGGCGAATTCCCGCGCCCGCGCAGACCGTCCGCCCCGCCGGAGACCACAGGTCACCGGCGGGGCGTCGTCGTTTCCGCCGCCCTGCCGCCCGGCGTGGCCTTTGGTCGCTCCGTAACCGTCCGACTACTGTCTGCCTGCCGTGCAGCTCCCGGTCGTCGGTCCGCCCACCCCGGGCGGCAGGGGCTGCGCACGTCTGCGTACAGCGGAAGGGAGTGCGGCGTCCTGTGGTGTCCCATCGCCGTTCCACACAGCCCGGCCTCAACCGGGGCGCCCGGGTCACTGTTCTGTCGGCCGCGGCGGCGACCGCGGCCGCCACGCTCGGGGCGGCCACCGCGAACGCCGACCCGCAGGACGGGCCCGGGGCCGCCAGGGCCACGGTCGACCGGCTGTACGGCGAGGCCGAGCGGGCCACCGAGCAGTACAACGAGGCCGGTGAGAACGTTGACCGGCTGCGCGGTGAGGTGAACCGGGCCCGGGACCGGGCGGCCCGGGGCCAGGAACGCCTCAACCGGATGCGGACGGCGCTCGGTTCGGTGGCGAGTGCGCAGTACCGCTCGGGCGGCCTCGACCCCTCGCTCGCCCTGCTGCTCTCCTCCGATCCGGACAGCTACCTCGACCGGGCCGCCACGCTGGAGCGCCTGACCGAGCGTCAGGCGACCGAGCTGCGGGAACTCCAGCAGACCCGGCGCACACTCGTACAGACCCGCGCGGAGGCCGACCGGGCGCTGGCCGAACTGGAGCGGAACCGCGCGGCCGCCACCCTCCACAAGCGCACCGTCGAACGCAAACTCGCCCAGGCCAAACAGTTGCTGGACGCGCTGCCCCGTGCCGACCGGTCGGCCTTCGAACGCGCCTCGCGCTCCGGGCGCGACGACGTGTTTGCGGTGACGGCCGATCTGCCGGCCGGCTCGGCACGGGCGGCCGTCGCCGTCATGGCGGTCCGCCGGGCACTGGGCCGCCCGTACATCTGGGGTGCCAACGGACCCGCCGGATTCGACTGTTCCGGGCTGATGCAGTGGGCGTACGCCCAGGCCGGGGTCAGCCTGCCGCGCACCTCGCAGGCCCAGCGGTACGCGGGACGCAGGGTGCCGCTGTCCGAGGCCCGCCCCGGCGACCTGGTCGTCTACCGCGCGGACGCCGGCCACATCGGAATGTACGTCGGAAACGGCCAGGTGATCCATGCCCCGTACCCGGGTGCCCCGGTGCGCTACGACCCCGTCGGCATGATGCCCGTCTCCTCGGTCACCCGCATCTGACCCGTACCCTCGACCGGGTGATCGACAGGCGGGGACGTATCGCGGGGCGGCGCACGGCGGGAGTGCTGCTCGCCGGGCTGCTGCTCGCCTCCGCCTGTGCGGCCCCCGGTGACGACGGGGCTGCCCCGGATTCCACCGCCGGAGACGTCCGTGCCGTCCTGGACCGCCGTGCCGCCGCAGTCCTGCACCACGACACGGACGCCTATCTGGCCGCCGTGGACCCGAGGGCCGCCGGGCTGCGCACGGCCCAGCGGCGGGAGCTGGACAACCTCGCGGACGTCCCGCTGAGCTCATGGACGTACCTGCTGACCGGCGTGAGGGAACAGGGCACCGACCGGGTCACCGCGGACGTCCGGCTGCGTTACCGGATCAAGGGTTACGACGCGGCCCCGGCCTCCGTGGACCGGGTGCTCGACCTGCGACGGGACCGGGCCGACGGCCGCTGGTACATCGTCGGCGACCGGGCGGCAACGGACGGCGGCGGGCTGCTCTGGCAGCAGGGCGCCGTCCGGGTGGTGCGCGGAAGGCACAGCCTCGTCCTCGGGGTCGGCCGCACGCAGGAGGAGCTGCGCCGGATAGCCGGGACCGCGGACCGCGCGGTGCCCGCCGTCTCCGGCGCCTGGCCGCGGCCATGGGCCGGGCGCGTGCTGGTGCTCGTACCGCACACCGTGGAGGACATGGCGGGGCTGCTGGGGTCGCCGGGGGCGAACTACCGGGGCATCGCGGCCGTCACCACCGGGCGGACCGGCGGCCCGGACCGGGCCCCCGCGGACCGGGTGATCGTCAATCCGCAGGCGTACGGCATGCTCGCCGCCCTCGGGCAGCGGGTCGTCCTCACCCACGAGATCACCCATGTCGCCACCCGCACCAGCACCTCCGCCGCCACTGCGACCTGGCTCTCCGAGGGCTTCGCCGACTGGGTGGCCTACCGGGCCGAGGGCCGTACGGCCGTACAGGCCGCGCCCGAGCTGGCCGCCGCCGTCCGGCGCGGCGAGCTGCCCGCCGAGCTCCCCACGGACGAGGACTTCGGCTTCACGGGCGACTCCGCGCGCCTGGCGAAGGCGTACGAGGGCGGCTGGCTGGCCTGCGGGCTGATCGCCGACCACTGGGGCGAGGAGAAGCTGCTCGCGTTCTACCGTGCCGTCGGAGGGCACGCGGGGCGGGACGGGGCGGTGGAGCAGGCCATGCAGGAGGTGCTCGCCACGACCCCGCAGGACTTCACGGCACGGTGGCGGGAGTCCCTGCGCTCCCGGCTCGGCTGAGCGAGACGCACGGCTCAGGGGGAGCCGACGGGCTCCGCATCCCGGCCGGTGTCCGGCCGGGAGGACGGTGCCTCGCGGTTGTCGCACGGAGCCCCGGACACCGTCTGCCGCCACAGCCGTCGGCAGGCGATCAGCGTCGCTGCGACCAGCAGGCCGTTGCGCAGGAACATCAGCGTCACGCCCGTCGTGTCACCGGCCACCACGTGGACGAACCCGAACGGGAACTCCCACTGGGTGAGGCCCGTGGCGAGCAGCACCAGACCGGTCGGCAGCACTATCCGGCTGTCGCGGAAGACCAGGCAGACCGCCGCCAGGCCGACCAGCCACAGCATGTACTGAGGACTGATCACCCGGCTGGTGGTGGTGAACAGCAGCACCGCCGAGAACGCCGCGTCGGCCGGAGTGCTCACCCGGAAGTCGTGGGCCCGCAGCCGCCACACCAGCAGCCAGCCGAAGGCGACGACGGACAGACCGAGGGCGAGCGTGCTCACCAGCGGCACATGCGGCCCCAGGAACTCCAGTGAGCCGTAGTGCAGCTCCACCCGGCCCTGCCAGCCGAACCGCCGCCACACATGGAAGACCAGGGCCCCGAGCGACTCGACCTCGGTGCCCCGGTCGCGCTGGAAGCCGAGGAAGGCCAGCGCACCGGGCATCGCCAGGGTGCAGACCAGCAGCAGTCCGGCCGCCGTCACCGCCGCGGCCGTCCACGCCCGGCGCGTCCGGGGCCCACGCGGGGTACCGGCCAGGATCAGCACCGGCCACACCTTGAGCAGCGCACCGACGGCGGCCAGCGCCCCCAGCACCCTGGGGTGCCGCGCCCCCGCCAGCAGTGCCGCCACCGCCACCGCCGTCACCATCACGTCGTAACGGGCGTACGCGGTCGTACCGAGCAGCGGAACCCCCGCCACCCACACCCAGGCGCCCGCCGCCCACCGCCCGGTCCGGCGGCTCGCGTACAGCAGCAGCCCCAGCACCAGCCCGTCGCACAGGAATGCGAGGACGAAGAAGGCCGAGGCGTACTCCAGGAACGGCAGCAGAGCGGGGGAGAGGACGACCAGCGCGGCGAGGGGCGGATACTGCCAGGTGACATCGGACCGGGGATACGTACCGCTCTTCAGGACCTCGGACCAGCCGTGGTAGATCACCGAGACATCACTGGTCACGTCCGGGCCCGGCAGCGCGATCACCTTGGTGACGCAGAGCAGCAGCGCGACCCTGGTGAGGACCCACACCGCGAGAGCGAGCCGCGTGCCGGCCGATCCCGTCATGACCGCATCGTCCCTTCGTCGGTGGGTGCTCGTACGAGGGGCCATGATGCCCGCCATGTCGGGCGCGAGCCGTTCCGACCCGAATGCCCGGTACTGTCGGAACGGATGGACAAGACCCTGATCGTGACCAACGATTTCCCGCCCCGCCCCGGTGGCATCCAGGCATTCCTGCACAATATGGCGCTGCGCCTGGACCCCGGACAGATCGTCGTATATGCCTCCACCTGGAAGCGTGGCCCCGAAGGCGTCGCCGCCACCGCCGCCTTCGACGCGGAGCAGCCCTTCACCGTCGTCCGCGACCGCGCGACGATGCTGCTGCCGACCCCACGAGTCACCCGGCGCGCGGTGCAGTTGCTGCGCATACACGGCTGCAGGTCCGTCTGGTTCGGCGCCGCGGCCCCGCTCGGGCTGATGGCACCGGCGCTGCGCAGGGCGGGTGCCTGCCGGCTGGTCGCCACCACGCACGGACACGAGGCGGGCTGGGCCCAGCTGCCTGCGGCCCGGCAGCTGCTGGGCCGGATCGGCGAGACCACGGACACGATCACCTATCTGGGGGAGTACACCCGCTCCCGGATCGCCACCGCGCTCACCCCGGAGGCGGCGAGCCGCATGGTCCAGGTGCCGCCCGGCGTCGACGAGAAGACCTTCCACCCGGACTCCGGCGGGGACCTGATCAGGGCCCGGCTCGGACTCTCGGACCGGCCCGTCGTCGTCTGCGTGTCACGGCTCGTGCCGCGCAAGGGCCAGGACACGCTGATTCTCGCGATGCCCGCGATCCTGGCGCAGGTGCCGGACGCGGTGCTGCTGATCGTCGGCGGCGGACCGTACGCCAAGGAGCTCAAGCGGCTGGCCGCCCGGACGGGGGTCGCCGACTCGGTGCGCTTCACCGGGCCGGTGCCGTGGGAGGAGCTGCCCGCCCACTGCGGCGCGGGCGATGTCTTCGCGATGCCGTGCCGCACCCGTCGCGGCGGCCTCGACGTGGAGGGTCTCGGCATCGTCTTCCTGGAGGCGTCCGCGACAGGTCTGCCGGTGGTGGCGGGCGATTCGGGCGGCGCGCCGGACGCCGTGCTCGACGGCGAGACCGGGTGGGTGGTGCGCGGCGGCTCCGTGGAGGAGTCGGCCGACCGGATCGTCACCCTGCTCCGCGACCCGGAGCTGCGGCGGCGGATGGGGGAGCGGGGGCGGGCCTGGGTCGAGGAGAAGTGGCGCTGGGACCTGCTGGCCGAGAGGCTCAAGGCGCTGCTCTGAGGCAGCTGCGGCCGGTTCTGTTCAGGCCCGCCCGAACCGGCCCCGGCCGGTGGAGGCGGCGGTGTTCTCGTACCGCGGCCGGACAGCGGTGTCGCTGTCCGGCCGGTGGAGGCGGCGGTGTCTCAGCCGCAGTTGCCCCAGCTCACGCGTCCGCCGTCGGCGTGGGCGCCGGACGGTCCGTCCGGACCGGTGTCGTGCCCCAGGACTTCGCGCACGTGCCCGCGGCGCTGCCCCCGGCCGGTGAGCGACACAAGGTCGCTTTCCCACCGATGGATATCGGCCTCGGCGGACGGCCCGCGGTTCCGGCAGCCGGCCGTCAGCCCCGGTAGATCGCCTCGATCTCGTCCGCGAAGTCCTTCGCCACCACATTCCGCTTCAGCTTCAGCGACGGCGTGATGTGGCCTGCCTGCTCGGTCAACTGAGAGGCCAGGACGCGGAACTTGCGCACCGACTCCGCCTTGGACACCGCGGCGTTCCCGTCGTCCACCGCCCGCTGCACCTCGGCCAGCAGCTCCGGGTCCTCGCGCAGCGACGCGGCCGTCGAACCGGCGGGCTTGCCGTGCTCGTCGGCCCAGCGGCCCAGGAACTCCTCGTCCAGCGTGACCAGCGCGCCCACGAACGGCCGGCCGTCGCCGACCACCATGCACTCGGCGACCAGGGCGTGCCCGCGGATGCGGTCCTCGATCACCGCCGGAGCGACGTTCTTGCCGCCCGCAGTGACGATGATCTCCTTCTTGCGGCCGGTGATCGCGAGATAGCCGTCCTCGTCGAGCGTGCCGATGTCGCCCGTGTGGAACCAGCCGTCGGCCAGCGCCTCGGCCGTCGCCGCCTCGTTGTTCCAGTAGCCGGTGAACAGGTGCTCGCCGTGCAGCAGCACCTCGCCGTCGTCGGCGATCCGGACGACCGAACCGGGCAGCGGCTGACCGACCGTACCGATCTTCTGCCGGTCCCACGGGTTGAAGGCGGTGGCCGCGCAGGTCTCGGTGAGGCCGTAGCCCTCCAGCACGGTGAAGCCGATACCGCGGTAGAAGTGGCCGAGCCGCTCGCCGAGCGGTGCGCCGCCGGAGATCGCGTACTCGCCACGTCCGCCGAGCACGGCCCGCAGCTTGCCGTAGACCAGTCGGTCGAAGAGCTTGTGCTTGAACTTCAGGCCCAGGGACGGGCCCTGGGGGGTGCTCAGCGCCCGGCTGTAGGCGATCGCCGTGCTCGCGGCCCGGTCGAAGATCCTGCCCTTGCCGTCGGCCTGCGCCTTGGCGCGCGCCGCGTTGTAGACCTTCTCGAAGACGCGCGGCACACCGAGGATCAGCGTCGGCCGGAAGGAGGCCAGTTCATCGGTGAGGTTCTTGATGTCGGGCACGCAGCCGAGCTTGATCGGGGCCATCACCGAGGCCACCTCGACCAGCCGTCCGAAGACATGCGCGGCGGGCAGGAAGAGCAGCACCGAGCACTCGCCGGTACGGAAGAGGGGCTTCAGCCGCTCCACCACGTTGCCGCACTCCGCGAAGAAGCTGCGGTGCGTGAGTACACAGCCCTTCGGGCGGCCGGTGGTGCCCGAGGTGTAGACGATGGTGGCCGGGTCGTCCGCCTTGGCGCTCGCCATCCGCAGGTCCAGGGCCGCGTCCGAGATGTCCTCGCCGATCGCCGACAGGCCGCGGACCGCGTCGTCGTCGATCCGCCAGATGCCCTTCAGGGCAGGCAGATCCGCCTGGACCGAGACCACGGAGGTCTGGTGCGCCTCGGACTCCACGATGCACAGGGCGGCACCGGAGTCACCGAGGATCCACTGGATCTGTTCGGGCGAGCTCGTCTCGTACACCGGCACGGTGACCGCGCCGGCGCTCCAGATCGCGAAGTCGAACAGGACCCACTCGTAGCGCGTACGGGAGAGCAGGGCCACCCGGTCGCCCGCTTCGATCCCGGCGGCCATCAGACCCTTGGCGACGCCTCTGACCTCGGCCAGGAACTGTGCGGCGTCGACATCGGCCCACCCGCCCGCCACCTTGCGGCTCATCACCGCGACGTCGGGATGCTGAGCGGCATTGCGGCGGATGAGATCCGTCAGGTTGCCGTCCGAAGGGACCTCGTACAGGGCCGGAAGGCTGAACTCGCGCAAGACTGCTGCTCCTCATCGGGCTCCGGTGCCACGGCTCTGTGTGACGCACCGGCTGCGGTCCAAGACGGGCACGTGCTCAGTGGGGTGAGCACGACTGGACTGCCCGGACGTTACCCACCAGTACTCGGTTCCCGATAGGGGGTTCCGGCCAGATGTCTTATGCGTCACATACAACCGTGATCCTTGGGCGCACAGTAGTCCACCGTCGTGACGACCCGGAGGTCGTCGCAGGTCCGGCGGCCTCTATCCAGGTGGACGGCGGAGTCCTAGGGTGATCGCCATGCCAGCCGGACCGAACAGTGAAGGAACCCCGACCGCGCGGCGCACCCGCCTTCATGTGGTCAGTGATGTGCACGGCAACACCGAGGCCCTGGCCCGTGCCGGGGACGGCGCCGACGCCCTGATCTGCCTGGGTGACCTGGTGCTCTTCCTCGACTACGCCGACCACTCGCGCGGCATCTTCCCCGATCTCTTCGGCGTGGAGAACGCCGACCGGATCGTCGCGCTGCGCACCGCCCGCCGCTTCGAGGAGGCCCGCGCGTTCGGCCGCGGCCTGTGGGCGGGCAAGGACCGCAACGCCGCGATCGTCTCGGCGGTCCGCAAGCAGTACGCCGAGCTCTTCGCGGCCTTCCCCACCCCGACGTACGCCACCTACGGCAACGTCGACATCCCCGGCCTGTGGCCCGAGTACGCACGGCCGGGCACCACGGTCCTCGACGGCGACCGCGTCGAGATCGGCGGCCGAGTGCTCGGCTTCGTCGGCGGCGGCCTGAAGACCCCGATGAACACCCCGTACGAGATCAGTGACGAGGAGTACGCGGCCAAGATCGAGGCGGTCGGCCCGGTCGACGTGCTCTGCACCCACATCCCGCCGGACGTGCCGGAGCTGACGTACGACACGGTGGCACGCCGCTTCGAACGCGGCAGCCGGGCGCTGCTCGACGCCATCCGCAGGACCCGTCCCCGGTACGCGCTGTTCGGCCATGTCCACCAGCCCCTGGTCCGTCGGATGCGCATCGGTGCCACCGAATGCGTGAACGTCGGCCACTTCGCGTCCACCGGCAGGCCCTGGGCCCTGGAGTGGTGACCGCACCGGCGGCGGACCCTGGACCGGGGCGGCGCGCGCACGCGATAGCCTTCAGGCGGCAGACCTCTGCCGACGCACCGGTACACCGCACTGGAGGAGCCACGGCGATGGCTGAACACACCAGCTCGACGATCACGATCGAGGCGGCACCGGCCGACGTCATGGGAGTGATCGCCGACTTCACCCGCTATCCGGAGTGGACCGGTGAGGTCAAGGAGGCCGAGGTCCTCGCCACCGACGACCGGGGCCGTGCCGAACAGGTCCGTCTCGTCCTGGACGCCGGAGCGATCAAGGACGACCACACCCTCGCGTACACCTGGATCGGCGACTACGAGGTCAGCTGGACCCTCGTCAAGTCCCAGATGCTGCGCGCCATCGACGGCTCCTACGCGCTCGCCCCGCTCGGCGACGGCGACCGCACCGAGGTCACCTACCGGCTGACCGTCGACGTCAAGATCCCCATGCTCGGCATGATCAAGCGCAAGGCGGAGAAGGTCATCATCGACCGGGCCCTGGCCGGCCTGAAGAAGCGCGTCGAGTCCGTACCGAAGGCCTGACCCGGTGCGTACGGTTCTCGTCACCGGCCCCGGCGGCGCCGGCCGTACCACCGTCGCGGCGGCGACCGCACTGGCCGCGGCCCGCCGAGGCCGCCGCACCCTGCTGCTCTCCGCCGACGCCATACCCGGCTTCCCCGACGGCACGGAACCCACCGAGGTCACCGACGGCCTGTGGTCCGCCCGCATCGACTCCGGCGAGCACTTCCGCGGCGAACTCCTCGCCCTCCAGGACCAGGCGTCCGGGGTGCTCGACCTGCTCGGCGGGAACCGGCTGGACGGCGAGGAACTCACCGAACTCCCCGGCAGCGCCCAGCTTGCCCTCCTGCACACCCTGCGCCGCGCCGCCGAGGGCGACTGGTCGCACGAGGGCTACGAACTCCTCGTCGTCGATATGCCGCCGCTGCGCGAGGCGCTCGCCGTGCTCGCCCTGCCCGAACAGCTGCGCCGCTATCTGCGCCGGCTGCTGCCCCAGGAACGCCAGGCCGCACGCGCCCTGCGCCCGATGCTCGCCCAGCTCGCCGGCGTGCCCATGCCGGCGCAGTGGCTGTACGAGGCCGCCGCCCGCAGCGACGCCGAGCTGGCCGCCGTCCAGGCACTGATCGAGGACCGCGGCACCACGCTCCGGCTGGTCGCCGAACCCGGCCCCGCCGCCGAGGACGCCCTGCGCACCGCCCGCACCGGACTCGCCCTGCACGGACTGCGCGTCGACACCCTCGTGGTGAACCGGGTCCTGCCCAGGCACTCCGGCGACCCCTGGTTCGCGGCACTGGCCGCGCAGCAGGAGAAGACCATCGACCACTGGTACGAGGAATGGGTGCCCGCGACGGCCCTGTGCGAGGTGCCCCACCTCGGCCGCGATCCGCGCGGCCCGGACGATCTCACCCTCCTCGACACCGGGGCCGGCTGCACCGTCTTCGAGGAAGCGGGCACCGGCGGCGGACTCTTCGAAGGCGACGGACTCGCCGCGGAGCTGGCCGACCGGCGCCCCGGCCGGGCCGACGACCCCTGGTGGATCGAGAACCCGAACGCCCCGGACGGCATCGACGAGCTGCGGACCCTGCTGCCCGGCGACCGGATCGTGGCCGTCCCCCCGTCCGCCGACGACTCCGTCCTGGTCTGGTGCCTGCCCCTGCCCGGCGCCGTGAAGACGGACCTCCAGCTGGTGCGCCGCGGCAACGAACTGCTTCTCACCGTCGGTCCGTTCCACCGGATCGTTCCCCTGGAGTCAGGGCTGCGCCGCTGCACCGTCTCCGGCGCCGCCCTCACCGACGGGGTGCTCAGAGTCAGGTTCACACCGGACCCCGGACTCTGGCCCCGGACGAGCTGAACGGCGCGTCACGGTTCGGGTAACGTCGGTAGTGAGCGGCCCGCGTGCCGGGCCGCAGCCGAACCACGTCGCAGGAGTCCGCCATGAGCGAAGCCACCGATCGTCCCGTCGACGACGACGCGTGGGCGAAGGCCTGCGCCGAGGACCTCGAAGCGGAGAAGGCCCGCCGTCGTGCCCAGTACGGCCCGCCGCCCGGCTCCGCCGCCGAGGAACTGCGCAAGCTGGTCGACGCCGTGGCCGACAAGGTCTCGTCCCTCCGGACGCCGCTGTTGGGTGCGGCGGCCCAGGGCACCGTGCAGCAGATCATCAAGCAGGCGAAGTCCGCCGTCGAGCCCGTCATCGAACGCAATCCGGACGTCTTCGACCACATCGCCGCGGCCGGCGGCGAACTCCTCGCCGCCTACCGCTCCGCCGTCGAAGGCCAGGAACGCCGCTGGACCCGGGGTGCCGAGGACTCCGCGCCCACCGGGAAGAAGGCCGACGACCCCACCGACCCCCGCGACGAGGGCCCCGCCGCCGGCGAGCACATCGACCTGGACTGACCGGCGCGGATGGGCCGGGTCCCCGGCTCGGGTACGGTTGGCCACAGCGGGGCTCGACCGAAACTGAGGGATTCATGGGACTCACCATCGGCGTCGATATCGGCGGCACGAAGATCGCAGCTGGAGTGGTCGACGAAGAGGGCCGGATCCTCTCGATGTTCAAGGTGTCGACCCCGCCGACGGCTGAAGGCATCGTGGACGCGATCGCGGCAGCCGTGTCCGGCGCGGGCGAGGGCCACCAGATCGACGCGGTCGGCATCGGCGCCGCCGGATACGTCGACGACAAGCGCGCCACCGTGCTGTTCGCTCCGAACATCAACTGGCGGCACGAGCCGCTGAAGGACAAGGTCGAGCAGCGTGTCGGCCTGCCGGTCGTCGTCGAGAACGACGCCAACGCCGCCGCCTGGGGCGAGTACCGCTTCGGCGCCGGACAGGGCCACGACGACGTCATCTGCATCACGCTCGGCACCGGTCTCGGTGGCGGCATCATCATCGGCAACAAGCTGCGCCGCGGACGCTTCGGTGTGGCCGCCGAGTTCGGCCACATCCGGGTCGTCCCGGACGGCCTGCTCTGCGGCTGCGGCAGCCAGGGCTGCTGGGAGCAGTACGCGTCCGGGCGCGCCCTCGTGCGGTACGCGAAGCAGCGCGCCAACGCCACCCCCGAGAACGCCACGATCCTGCTGTCGCTCGGCGACGGCACGGTGGACGGCATCGAGGGCAAGCACATCAGCACGGCCGCGCGGCAGGGCGACCCGGTGGCGATCGACTCGTTCCGCGAGCTGGCCCGCTGGGCCGGGGCCGGACTCGCCGACCTCGCCTCGCTCTTCGACCCGTCCGCGTTCATCGTCGGCGGCGGGGTGTCGGACGAGGGCGATCTCGTCCTCGACCCGATCCGCAAGTCGTTCCGGCGCTGGCTGATCGGCGGAGAGTGGCGCCCGCACGCCCAGGTGCTCGCGGCCCAACTGGGCGGCAAGGCAGGACTGGTCGGCGCGGCGGACCTGGCCCGCCAGGGCTGAGAGCCTGTCGGGCGGCCTCTGATCGGGCGGCCACGCCCTGGCACGCACGCTTCCCGCGTTGCCGAAATACCCTAGTAGCTCCGCTACGAGGACATCCCGGCGCCTTGGAATCGCACGTACCAGACCGCGTCCGCTGTCCGATCGAACGCCGCCCGACAGGCTCTGAGCCACCGACAGCCGGACAGAGCCGGACGCCCGTCGCGCCCCATGGGGAGCGGCGGGCGTCCGTCGTATCGTGAGACGCATGGTCCCGACGCCGCTGCCCGACTCCCGTACCGAGCAGGATGGTTCGGCCGTCATCCGGGTGCTCAGCTACAACATCCGGTCGATGCGCGACGACTGCGAGGCGTTGGCCCGGGTCATCAGTGCCTGTGCCCCCGACCTCGTCCTGATCCAGGAGGCCCCGCGCTTCTTCCGCTGGCGCAAGCGCGCCGCCTGGCTCGCGGCCCGCACCGACCTGGTCGTGCTCAGCGGCGGTGCCACGGCGGCCGGACCGCTGCTGCTCTGCTCGCTGCGGGCCGCCGTGGAGCGGACGGAGGACGTGCTGCTGCCGCTCACGCCCGGACTGCACCGCAGGGGCTTCGCCACCTCGGTGGTACGGATCGCGGGCACCCGGATCGGACTGCTGAGCTTCCATCTGAGCCTGCAGCGCGACGAACGCCTGGCCCAGGCCGAGATGGTGCTCGAACGGCTGGACGCGATGGGCGTCGAGCACGCCATCGTGGCCGGTGACCTCAATGACGTACCCACCGGGGCCGCGTTCCGGCAGCTGGCCGGGCGGCTCCAGGACTGCTGGGCGGTCCGGCCGTGGGGCGCCGAGAACACCTTCCCGACGAACCGTCCGCGGCGGCGCATCGACGCGGTCTTCGCGACGCACGGGATCGAGGTGCTCGACTGCGGTGTCCCCACAGGGCTGCCGGGTGTCACCGGGGCGGATCTGCGGGCGGCCACGGACCATCTGCCCGTATTGGCGGCGCTGCGAGTGCCCGCGACCAGGCCCTGAGCAGCGCGGCCGGCCGCCGTGCCTCGGGGCGGAGATGCCCGCGCCCGGTGGGTCGTGCCTCCGTCCTCAGACCACCGCTCCGCGCCCGGGGTCGTCGTCGTCCTCGTCGTCGTTCATCCGCGCCACCAGGGTGACGAAGCCGCCCAGGAAGCCGCCGACGCAGACCGTCGTGAGCCACCAGGTCATGTCCCACCGCAGCAGCACCGCGACCAGCATCAGCACCGGACCGCCGACGACCGCGAGCCAGGCGAACTTCGCCGTGACATCGGCCTCCGGCAGCGGCGGCGGCTCCGGGGGGACGAAGTGTCCCTCGTCGCTGTCGTCGAGATCACTGTCCTTGGGTTCCGCGACCTCGTAGTCGCGCGGACCGGCGACGCCGGGCGCGAACACGATCGAGCTGCCGAGCGGCTTCTCCGGCGGCTTCGGCGTCTTCTTGCCGATCCCCTTGTCCGGATCCAGGACACCCGACTGGTCGTCCTCCAGCAGCGCGAGGTCCTCGACCGACCTGAACGGCTTGGCGCCCGGCGGGTCCGGCGGCTCCGCGCCGTACCCTGCGACGATCGCCTGCCATGCGGCGTCCTCGTCGATCGACGGATCGGCGGACCGGTCCGCGTCGGCGCCCGGCGGCACCGGCTGGGCAGCGGTGTCCTGCGGACCCGTGCCGTCGTCGGGAACGGTCGTTCCCTCCGCGGGAAGGGCAGCACCCTCCGCGGGAAGGGGCTCGCGCTCCTCCCCGCCGCCCGCGCGCTCCGCGTCGTGCTCAGCCACCTGACGTGCTCCCCTTCGTTCCGACGCTCGGAGCGAGGCGGTCGATGAACGAAAAGCTCTCGTCGAAGATCCGCTCCGCATCGTGGTCCAACGTCGCGACGTGGTAGCTCTGTTCCAGCAGGATCTCCTCGACGTCCGTCGACGACACCCGGCTGAGGATCCGGGCCGAGTCGGCGGGCGGCACCACGTGGTCCTGCGGACTGTGCAGCAGGACGATCGGCTGGGTGACCTGGGGCAGCTCGGCGTCGACCAGACGCAGGAAATTCCGCAGCGAATGCGCCGCGTGCAGCGGCACCCGGTCGTACCCCACCTCGTCGGAGCCCTTCAGGGCGATGTCGCTCGCCAGCCCCTTCGTCGTCCGCACCAGGTGGCGGGCGACCGGCAGCGCGTACGCCGACAGACCGTGCACCTTGTTGGCCGGATTGACGAGCACCAGGCCACTGATCGCGTCCCCGTGCTTCGCCGCCAGCCGCAGCGTCAGCGCGCCACCCATGGACAGGCCGAAGACGAAGACCTGGCTGCACCGCTCCAGCAGGGCGCGCAGCTCCCGGTCCACCTCCGCGTACCAGTCCTGCCAGCCGGTGAGCTGCATGTCCTCCCAGCGGGTGCCGTGTCCGGGCAGCAGCGGCAGCGAGACGGTCAGCCCGCGCTCCGCGAGGTGGTCGGCCCAGGGACGCAGCGACTGCGGGGAACCGGTAAATCCGTGACAGAGAAGGACGCCGACCTCTCCGCCCTCGTGGCGGAACGGCTCGGCTCCAGGCAGGACCGGCACCGGGGTCTCCTGTTCATGAGGCTCGAAGGGGAGCGAAAGGGGGAGTGAAGAAGGATTGCTTCACCGTACGCGACCGGGCCGACACCGACCAGGGGCGTCACGGTCGGGGCGGCCGCCCCGACCCCGTGCCGGGCGGGAGCACGGACGGCCGCACGGGTTAAGGTCAGTCGGACAGCACACAGGAGGCACCCGAGTTGATCTACGGCGCAATGAAGTTCTCCATCGGCGGGTCGTTGAAGCTCGCCTTCAGGCCATGGGTGGAGGGCCTGGAGAACATTCCCGCGCAAGGACCGGCGATCCTCGCGAGCAACCATCTGTCGTTCTCCGACTCGTTCTTCCTGCCGGCCGTCCTGGACCGCAAGGTCATCTTCATCGCCAAGTCCGAGTACTTCACCGCGCCCGGCGTGAAGGGCAAGCTGACGGCCGCCTTCTTCAAGGGCGTCGGCCAGCTCCCGGTGGACCGCTCCGGTGTCCGCGGTGCCGGCGAGGCGGCGATCAAGGCGGGCATCGAGGTCATCGAGAGCGGCGGGCTCTTCGGTATCTACCCGGAGGGCACCCGTTCGCCCGACGGCCGTCTCTACCGCGGCAAGCCCGGCGGGCTCGCCCGGGTGGCGCTGGCCACCGGAGCGCCCGTCATCCCCGTCGCGATGATCGACACGGAGAAGATCCAGCCGCCCGGCCAGGTGATGCCCAAGCTGATGCGGCCGGGGATCAGGATCAGCAAGCCGCTCGACTTCAGCCGCTACCACGGCATGGAGGGCGACCGCTTCATCCTGCGCTCGGTCACCGACGAGGTGATGTACGAGATCATGAAGCTCTCCGGCCAGGAGTACGTCGACATCTACGCGACCGCCGCCAAGCGGCAGATCGCGGACGAGGCGAAGCGCCGTGCGGAGGAGGCCAAGCACGTGGGGAAAGAGTCCGGAACGCAAGGGTGACGGAACGGTTCGGCGCGGCACCGCGTCGATTCCGTCCGGGGGTGGGGGACGTGGCCAGGCGCGAGCGGGTCGTACGGATGTCGGTCGAGCAGCCGCTGTGGCATGCGCTGACGGCGTACCGCGTTCTGACGATGCTCTACGCGGTGCTGCTCGCCGTCTTCGGCCGGGACAGGTACGACCGGCCGTGGGTCGCCATCGCCTTCCTGGTGGTGATGGCGGCGTGGACGCTCGGCACCCTCCCGAAGGTCGCGGGCGCCGCCGCCTGCACCAAGCGATTCCTCGGCGCCGACCTGACACTCGCGCTCGTCGGCATCCTCCTCACCCCGCTCGCCGACTTCGAGGCCCAGCACGTCGACGGGCCGACGCTGCCGTCCATCTGGACGGCGGGTTCCGTACTGGCCTTCGCGATCAAGGGCGGCTGGCGCTGGGCGGCCGTCGCCTCGTCCTTCGTCGCCGTCGCCAACATCATCGAGCGCGGCGAGCCCAGCCGGGACACCTTCCACAACGTCCTGCTGGTCTGGGTCGCCTCCATCGCCATCGGCTACGTCGTCGAGGTGGCCAGGGCCAGTGAGCGCACCCTGGCCCGCGCCCTGGAGATCGAGGCCGCGACCCGCGAGCGGGAACGGCTGGCCCGCGACATCCACGACAGCGTGCTCCAGGTCCTCGCGATGGTGCAGCGCCGCGGCACCGCGCTGGGCGGTGAGGCCGCCGAACTGGGCCGGATGGCCGGTGAGCAGGAAGTCGCCCTGCGCACCCTGGTCTCCAGCGGCCTGCTGCCCACCACCCGGGTCTCCGAGGACGCCGCCGAGGGCGCCGTCGTCCGTAGCGTCGAGGTCGACGACGAACCGTCCGGGCAGGCCGACTGCGATCTGCGTTCCCTGCTCGCCCCGCACGCCGGCTCCCGGACCAGCTTCGCGGAGCCGGGAGCTCCGGTGCTGCTCGCCCCCGCCGCCGCACGGGAGTTGGCGGCTGCTGTCAGTGCCGCCCTGGACAATGTCAGGGTCCATGCGGGAGAGAACGCCCAGGCCTGGATCCTGGTGGAGGACTGGCCGGACGAGGTGATCGTGACGGTCCGGGACGACGGGCCCGGCATCCCGGAGGGCCGTCTCGCCCAGGCCGAGGGGGAGGGGCGGATGGGGATCGCCCTGTCGATCCGGGGAAGGCTGCGTGACCTGGGCGGCACGGCGGAGTTGATTTCGGTGCCCGGCCAGGGCACCGAGGTCGAGTTGAAGGTACCGAAGGTTTCACGGGGGAAGGCGGGATCAGCCGGATGAGCACGGAGAACACCCAGGGCGCCGAGGGGCGGACCATCAGGGTGATGGTGGTCGACGACCATCCGATGTGGCGCGACGCGGTCGCCCGCGATCTTTCCGAGTCGGGATTCGAGGTCGTGGCGACCGCCGGTGACGGACCGCAGGCCGTACGCAGGGCGAAGGCTGCCGTGCCCGATGTCCTCGTGCTCGACCTCAATCTGCCCGGCATGCCCGGCGTACAGGTCTGCAAGGAACTCGTCGGCTCCCACCCAGGCCTCCGGGTACTGGTGCTCTCGGCGAGCGGTGAGCACGCCGACGTGCTGGAAGCGGTCAAGTCGGGTGCCACCGGTTATCTGCTCAAGTCGGCCAGTACGCAGGAGCTGACCGAGGCCGTGCGGTCCACGGCCGTCGGCGATCCCGTCTTCACGCCGGGCCTGGCGGGACTGGTCCTCGGCGAATACCGCAGGCTCGCCTCCGACCCCGCACCCGTCGCGTCCGACGAACCCAAGGCCCCGCAGCTCACCGAACGCGAGACCGAGGTGCTGCGGCTGGTCGCCAAGGGGCTCTCGTACAAGCAGATCGCCGAGCGTCTGGTCATCTCGCACCGCACCGTCCAGAACCATGTCCAGAACACCCTGGGCAAGCTCCAGTTGCACAACCGGGTGGAGCTCGTGCGGTACGCGATCGAGCGCGGCCTGGACGACGCCTGAACGCGCCGGAGCGTGCAGCTCCGCATCTGTGAGACCAACCGCCCCGTAACGCAACGGATTTGACCTTCCGCCCCATCCCCGAGTGACCTGGATCACGATTAGCGTGGTGGCCGGGGGGCTCACTTCGGCGAAGGGATGCTGCCATGCGGGTCGGAGTACTGACCGGAGGCGGGGACTGCCCCGGGCTCAACGCGGTCATCCGTGCCATAGTCCGCAAGGGCGTGCAGGAGTACGGCTACGACTTCATCGGATTCCGGGACGGCTGGCGCGGCCCGCTGCAGGGCGAGACGGTGCCGCTCTCCATCCCCGCGGTTCGGGGCATCCTGCCGCGCGGCGGCACCGTCCTCGGTTCCTCGCGCACCAATCCGCTCCGCGCGGAGCACGGCGTACGCCGGATCAGGGACAACCTCGCCAAGTACGAGGTCGATGCGCTCGTCACGATCGGCGGCGAGGACACCCTCGGTGTGGCGGCGACCCTGGCGGACGAGCACGGCATCAAGTGCGTCGGCGTTCCCAAGACCATCGACAACGACCTCTCCGCCACCGACTACACCTTCGGCTTCGACACGGCCGTCGGCATCGCCACCGAGGCGATCGACCGGCTGCACACCACGGCCGAGTCCCATATGCGGGTCCTCGTCGTCGAGGTGATGGGCCGCCACGCGGGCTGGATCGCGCTGCACTCGGGACTGGCCGGCGGTGCGAACGTCATCCTCATCCCGGAACAGCGCTTCGACGTCGACCAGGTCTGTGCCTGGGTGGTCTCCCGTTTCAGGGCGAGCTACGCGCCGATAGTGGTGGTCGCCGAAGGGGCCGTGCCCCAGCAGGGCGAGGTGATTCTCAAGGACGGATCGCACGACTCCTTCGGTCATGTCCGCCTCTCCGGCGTCGGCGAATGGCTGGCGAAGCAGATCGAGAGCCGCACCGGCAAGGAGGCCAGAACGACCGTCCTCGGCCATGTGCAGCGCGGCGGCACGCCGAGCGCCTTCGACCGCTGGCTGGCCACCCGCTTCGGCCTGCACGCCATCGACGCCGTGCGGGACGGTGACTTCGGCACGATGGTGGCTCTGAAGGGCACCGACATCGTGCGGGTGCCGATCGCGGAGGCGACGGCCCGGCTGAAGACGGTCGATCCGGCCCTCTACGCGGAGGCCGGTGTCTTCTTCGGCTGAGAGGCTGTCGGGTGACCTCTGATCGGGCGGCCATGCCCTGGCACGCACGCACCAGACCGCGTCCGCTTTCCGGTCGGAGGCCACCCCGACAGCCTCTGAACGGCGCGGCGCGGACCGGGCGGCGCGCCCGGGACATGGGCCGTATATTCGCGATGACCGGCCCATGTCCCCTGATCCATGCGATGTACGGGAGAAGTCGTGGAAATCCTGGCATTCGGCGTGCAGTCCGACGAGAAGCCGCTGATCGAGAAGGCCTTCGCCGGACAGCACGAGGTCCGTTGCCTGGACGTCTTCCTCACCAGGGACACCGCACCCATCGCGGCGGGCTACGAGATCATTTCCACCAGCGTCAACGCCGACCTGGGCAGCGCCGTCCTGCAGACCCTCGCGGCGGGTGGCACCCAGATGATCGCCCAGCGCTCCACCGGCTTCAACAACATCGACCTCGATGTGGCCGAACGGCTCGCGCTGCGGGTCGCCCGGGTCTCGTACTACTCGCCCTACTCGGTCGCCGAATTCGCCTGGACCCTCGCGATGGCGGTCAACCGTCGTGTCATCCGCGCCGCGAGCCGCACCCGTGACTTCGACTTCCGGCTCGACGGACTCCTCGGCCGGGACATGCACGGGCGCACGGCCGGCGTGATCGGTACGGGCAAGATCGGCGAGGCCTTCACCCGGATCGCCCACGGCTTCGGCATGAAGCTGCTCGGCTGGGACGTCGTCCAGAACCCCGCCTGCGTCGGCCTCGGCATGGAGTACGTCGACAAGGAGCGGCTCCTGGCCGAGTCCGACCTGATCAGCCTGCACGTCCCGCTGCTGCCCACGACCCGGCACATCATCGACGAGGACGCCCTGGCACACATGAGGGACGACGCGATCCTGATCAACTCCAGTCGCGGCGGACTCATCGACACGACGGCACTGGTCACCGAGCTCCGCGCGGGCCGTCTGCTGGGCGTGGGACTCGACGTGTACGAGGCGGAGGCCGGGCTCTTCTTCCTCGACAAGTCCCTGGAGGGCATCGACGACGACACCCTCGCCCGGCTCGTCACCTTCCCGAACGTCATCGTGACCTCGCACCAGGCGTACTACACCCAGGACGCGGTGGCCCAGATCATCGACGCCACCGTCCAGAACGTCGCCGACTATCTGGCCGGCCGCCGCAGCGACAACGTCCTCGTCCCCGTGCTCTCCCGGTGAGCCGGGACCCCGGAGCTCCGCCAGGGCCCCGGCCGGCCCTTCAGCCGGCCACCGGCAGCCCCGCCAGCAGCCCGGCCACGATCGTCACCCCGCGCAGCGTCAGCACCGACTCCGGATGGAACTGCACCGAGGCGAAGCCCGGCCCGCGCAGCGCGTGCAGCTCCCCGGTCGCCGCGTCCAGGCTCGACTCGATGCCGTGCGCCGCCAGCTCGGTGACCGCCCCGTCGTCGCAGCGCGCGGTGAAGCTGTTGTAGAAGCCGACCGTCTCCGGCCGCCCGAACAGGTCGATCCGGGCCTGCGTGCCCTGGTACGGCACGGCCTTGCGGACGATCTCCAGCCCCAGCTCCGCCGCGATCAGCTCATGGCCCAGACAGACTCCCAGCAGACCGTGCCGGTGATCACGGACCAGCTCCGCGGCGACCCCGCGCAGCAGCCGCATCTTCGGATCGGCCGTGTCGCCCGGATCCCCGGGGCCGGGACCCAGCACGACCGGGCCCTCGTGCGCCCGTACGCGCTCGCGCAGCCCCGGCTCGTCGTAGCGGTGCACCGACACCTCCAGACCCGAGGAGCGCAGCAGATGGGCCAGCATCGCGGTGAACGTGTCCTCCCCGTCGATCACCAGAGCGTGGCCGGACAGCTCGTGCGTACGCTCCTGCATCCGTAGCCAGAACGGCGCGAGACCGTCCCGCCGGGCTTCCAGCGCCGCCTGGACCCGAGGGTCGCCGGCCAGCTGCGGACGCGCGGCCCCGTCCCGCGGCCGGCCCGGCCGCACCCCCAGTGCGGCCAGCACCCCGGCCGCCTTCGCATGGGTCTCGGCGACCTCGCTGTCCGGGTCGGAGTGGCGTACGAGCGTCGCCCCGACCGGCACCCGCAACCGCCCGTCGGCCGAGATGTCGGCGGTACGGATCAGGATCGGCGAGTCCAGGCTCTGGGCCCCGCCCGGCTCCTCCCGCAGCAGGGCCAGCGCGCCCGCGTAGTAGCCGCGCCCGCCGGGCTCGTACCGCTCGATGACCCGGCAGGCGTTCTGCACGGGTGAGCCGGTGACCGTCGCCGCGAACATGGTCTCCTTCAGCACCTCCCGCACATCCAGTGAGGAGCGCCCACGCAGCTCGTACTCCGTGTGGGCGAGATGGGCCATCTCCTTGAGCCGCGGGCCGACCACCACGCCGCCCATGTCGCCGACGGTGCACATCATCTTGAGTTCCTCGTCGACCACCATGGAGAGCTCGTCCCGCTCCTTGCGGTCGGAGAGGAAGGCCAGCAGACCCTCGGCGGTCGGGCCCTCGGACGGATAGCGGTACGTACCGCTGATCGGGTTCATCACGACCGTCCCGCCGGACATCCGCACATGCACCTCGGGACTGGCGCCGACGAGCGTCCTCCCGCCCGTCGCCCGCAGCCCCGAGGAGGAGGGCTCGTCGGCCCCGTCGTCGCCCGTGTGCACGACGAAGGTCCAGTACGCGCCCCGCTCACCGGCCAGCAGCCGCCGGAAGAGGGCCAGGGCGTCCGACCGGCCGAAGCCGGGGATCTCGCCCCGGAAGGTCCGCCGGATGACGAAGTTCGCGCCCTCGCCCTGCCCGATCTCGTCCTCGATGACCCGCCGGACGATCCCCGCGTACTCCTCGTCGGGGACATCGAAGGCCCCGCCCTCGACCCGTACGCCATGGGTCGGCAGATGGTCCAGCACCTCGGCGAGCGGCAGCTCGTATGCCTCCTCCGCGACCAGCACGGACAGCGGCGTCCCGTCGTCACGCACATCGAAACCACGCTCGGCGATCTGCCGGAACGGCACCAGGGCGAGCGAGGGAAGCGGACCGACCGGGAGGTCGGCGAGCCGGTCCGCTTCACGTACCCGGCCGATCAGCACCTCGACCGTGTCGTGGTCGTGACCGGGGGTACGCCTGCGCAGCAGCGCGAACGGCGGGGAGTCGTCACACAGAAGCCTCTCGATGACGAGGTCCGTGCGGTGAGGCTGAGACATCGGAGTGTTCCTTCCGGATGGAGGAACGGCTCCCGAAACGCGGAGAAGGCCGCCCCTCGGGCGGCCTTCGCGTGGTCTGTCGCGCGATCGATCAGTGGGCCGCCGGATGAGCGGTCCACCACCAGTTCTGGGTTGTCTGCGCGAACATGCTCCGAACCCTAACGGATGCCCGGGTCCTGCGAGCGCGTGTCTCAACTGTTGAGCGTACGGATGGACGCGCCGCCGGACCCCGTAGGGTTGTCGGTGTGACCGTGAACGCCAATACCTCCGTCGCCGGTGGCCACACCTGGCGAGACCTTCCCGCGGCGCAGCAGCCCGAGTACCCCGATGCCGAGGCTCTGCGCGATGTACTCGCGGACCTCGCGTCGTATCCGCCGCTCGTCTTCGCGGGCGAGTGCGACCAGCTGCGTGCCCGCATGGGAGCCGTCGCCAAGGGCGAGGCGTTCCTGCTGCAGGGCGGTGACTGTGCCGAGGCTTTCGACGCCGTGTCGGCCGAGCACATCCGGGCCAAGCTGAAGACGTTGCTCCAGATGAGTGCCGTGCTGACCTACGCGGCCTCCGTGCCCGTGGTCAAGGTGGGCCGGATCGCCGGCCAGTACTCCAAGCCGCGCTCCAAGTCGACCGAGACCCGCGACGGCGTCACCCTGCCGACCTACCGCGGCGACTCCGTCAACGGCTTCGCCTTCACCGAGGAAGCCCGCGTTCCGGACCCGGAGCGGCTGAAGCAGATGTACCACGCGTCCGCTTCCACGCTGAACCTGGTCCGCGCCTTCACCACCGGCGGCTACGCCGACCTGCGCCAGGTGCACGCCTGGAATCAGGACTTCGTGAAGTCGTCGCCGTCCGGCCAGCGCTACGAGGCGCTCGCCCGCGAGATCGACAACGCGCTGAACTTCATGAAGGCGTGCGGTACGGACCCGGCCGAGTTCAAGGCGGTCGAGTTCTATGCCTCGCACGAGGGCCTGCTGCTGGACTACGAGTCGGCGCTGACCCGCACCGACTCGCGCACCGGCGAACTGTACGACACCTCGGGCCACATGGTCTGGATCGGTGAGCGCACCCGTCAGATGGACGGCGCGCACATCGAGTTCGCCTCGAAGATCCGCAACCCCATCGGCATCAAGCTCGGCCCGACGACCACCGTCGACGAGGCGCTCGGCTACATCGAACGCCTCGACCCCGAGCGCGAGCCCGGCCGGCTGACCTTCATCGTCCGCATGGGCGCCGACAAGGTCCGCGACAAGCTTCCCGACCTGGTCGAGAAGGTCACCGCCTCCGGTGCCACCGTGGCCTGGGTGACCGACCCGATGCACGGCAACACCTTCGAGGCCGCCTCCGGCCACAAGACCCGTCGCTTCGACGACGTCCTGGACGAGGTCAAGGGCTTCTTCGAGGTGCACAAGGGCCTCGGTACGCACCCGGGCGGCATCCATGTCGAGCTCACCGGTGACGATGTCACCGAGTGCGTCGGTGGCGGACACGAGATCTTCGTGGACGACCTGCACCAGCGCTACGAGACCGCCTGCGACCCGCGGCTCAACCGCAGCCAGTCCCTCGACCTGGCGTTCCTGGTCGCCGAGATGTACCGGGACCAGTAGGCATCACCGCAGGTGGCGCACGTACGACTGTGGGGCACGGATCGATGTGATCCGTGCCCCACAGGGCGTTCGGAGGTTTTCACGGGCTCCCGGCGCCGGGTAAGGTTAGGTTAGCCTCACCGATTACGGGGTGGCAGCAACGACCGATCCCGCCGGGAGGTGAACCGCGTGTACGTCTGCTCGTGCTTCGGCATCACGGAGAAGCAGGTCAAGGAACATGCGGACGCCGGCGCGTGCACGCCCCGGCAGATAGCCTCCGCCTGCAAGGCGGGCACGGACTGCGGCGGCTGTGTCCGTGCCATCCAGTCGATGCTCGGCCGTGGCTCCTGCCCCCGCCGCGAACTGCTGGACCGGAAGCGGACGCCCGGCACGGCCGACGAATCCGCCGTGGACGGCGTCCCCGCGTCCGGTCCGGGGACCGCTGCGGGCATCGCCCTGGGTACGGCTCCGGGAATCCGGCTCGCCGAAGCGGCCTGATCCTCGCGGGGTCCTGGCCGTCGTGAAGTCCTGGGGCGCGCGAGCCCGGCATGATCCGAACGAGAGGCCCTAGCTGTCCGGCTGCTCGATCTGCTGCGCGATGTAGAGCGGCTCGCCGAGCTTCTCGACCAGCTCCAGCTGGGTGTCGAGGTAGTCGATGTGGTCCTCCTCGTCCTCCAGGATCGATTCAAAGATGTTTGCGGACGTGATGTCGCCCTTGCCGCGCATCAGCTCGATCCCGCGCTTGAGGCGGTCGATCGCCTCCACCTCGACCTGGCGGTCGGCCTGGAACATCTCGGTGACGGTCTGCCCCACCCGTACATGGAAAAGCCGCTGGTAGTTGGGCAGCCCATCGAGGAAGAGGATGCGGTCCGTGAGGATCTCGGCGTGCTTCATCTCGTCGAACGACTCGGAGCGGGTGTACTTCGCGAGCTTCGTCCAGCCGAAGTTGTCCTGCATCTTTGCATGCAGGAAGTACTGGTTGATGGCAGTCAATTCGGCGGTCAGCTGCTCGTTCAGGAACTCAAGGACCTCGGGGTCGCCCTGCATCGCAGAGGCTCCTTCCAACCGGTGAACGGGGCAAGTTGGCGGCATCCTCGCATCGCACCAGGTGATCGTCCAGTAAGTGCATGCTTAGTATGAGTTGCCTGAATTGCCCCTGCTCTGGTCGGGACCACCCCTGCCTGTCTGTCACCATGGAGGCATGGGTCAGCCGGAAAGCCGGGAAAACCGCGCGTCAGAGCAGTCCGAGCTTCCGCCGGGACAGCGACTCCAGCGTGGCTGGCCGGTTACCCACTACGGGCCGGTTCCCAAGTTCAAGCCCGACCGCTGGGAGTTCCGGGTCTTCGGTGCCACAGCGGACGGCGAGAAGCACTGCTGGAACCATCAGGAGTTCTCGGAGCTGCCGTTCACCTCGGTCGTCGCCGACCTGCACTGCGTCACCAAATTCAGCATGCTCGGCGCCGAATGGGGCGGGGTTCTCGCCCGTACGATCCTGGAACTCGCGCCCCCCGCGCCGAACGTCACCCATGTGATGGTCTGGGCCGAATACGGGTTCAGCTCGAATCTGCGGCTCTCCGACTTCGCCTCGGACCGAACACTTTTCGCCACCCACAAGGGTGGTGAGCTGCTCACCGCCGAGCACGGCTTTCCGCTCCGGCTCGTGGTGCCGCACCTCTATGCCTGGAAGGGGCCCAAGTGGGTCCGCGGCGTCGAGTACATGACCGCCGACCGCCGGGGCTTCTGGGAGGAGCGCGGCTACCACAACATCGGCGACCCGTGGCGCGAGCAGCGTTACTCCTACCAGGAGGAGCCCGGGGACGGCCCCGAGCTCTGACCTGACGGCTGCCGGTCCCGTCCGGTCGTCCTCAGTGGTGGTGCCGGTGCACCACCGCGTGGCCCTTGCCCCGGCCGATCATCCACGATCTCGCCGATGGCGCAGCCTGTGAGGCAGCGCAGGGTGGTGCGGGCGGCCATGGCCCAACCGACCTTGCCCGGGGGATGGCCCGTGTGGCCGGTGTGCATGGCGTGGTCGGTGTAACCGATTACCCCCATGGGGTATTCATCGGTGAGAACAGGGGTGCGTGAGGTGCTCAGTCCCGGTCACGCAGTCCCTTCAGCCGGGCCACATCCGCCGCATGGCCTGCCTTGCCGCCCGGCGTTTCGATGATCAGCGGTACGCCGGCGGTCGCCGGATGGGAGAACAGCTCCCGGAACGGCTCCTCGCCGATGTGCCCGGCGCCGATGTTCTCGTGCCGGTCCTTGTGGGCGCCCACCACATCCTTGGAGTCATTGGCGTGGATCAGTTTCAGTCGACCCTCACCCACCGTCTCCACCAGCAGGTCCAGGGTCTGCCGCATGCCCGCGGGGCCCGTCAGATCATGGCCCGCGGCGTAGATGTGGCAGGTGTCGAGACAGACACCGAGCCGGGGGTGGGCATCGAGCGCGTCGAAGTACGGGCCGAAGTCCCAGGTCCGCGAGCAGAGCGAGAACCCCTGCCCGGCGGTCGACTCCAGCAGGAGGTACGGGTCGTCGTCGTGCGTCAGCTCGTCCAGGAGCGGCCTCAGGTGCGTGCGTACCTGGGCGAGGGCCTGCGCGCGCGGCCGGCCGCCGGTCGCCGATCCGGTGTGCACCACGACGCCCAGGGCGCCGATCTCACGGGCCCGGCGCAGCGAGTGACGCAGCGATTGCACGGACTTCTCGACGGTGGCCTCGGTGTGCGAGCCGAAGTTGATCAGATACGGGGCGTGGACGTAGGCGGGTATGGATTCGGCGGCGCACTGGGCGCGGAACTGCTCGTCCTGGGCCGGGTTGCCGACGGGCGTCGCCCAGCCGCGCGGATTGGCGACGAAGACCTGGACGGCCTCCGCCCCCATCTCGCGGGCGTAGGGGAGGCCGACTTTGGCGAGGCCGCCGGCCACGGGAACATGGCCGCCGACGGGGTTGCGCATGTGGATCTAGAGTCCCTTGGTCTTGATGGTGATGGTGCTGCCCTCGGGGGCCTGCCGACCGCCGGCGACGGACTGGCTCGCGATCGTGTCGCTGAAGGAGAGGAACGGGCGGTCGACCTTGACTTCGAAGCCCGCGTCCTCCAGCTCGCTCCTGGCGTCGTCGAGATTCTTGCCGGTGACGTCCGGGACGTCGATCATCCGCGGGCCCTTGGAGACCGTGAGCGTGATGGTGTCGCCCTCGGCGGCACGGCTGCCCTCGGCCGGTGACTGATGCGCGATGTCGCCCGCGACCTCGGGGGAATTGACCCGGTCGGGCAGCACCTCGGCCTTCAGCCCCTCCTTGTCCAGCGCGGCGGTGGCGTCCTCGACGGACAGCCCGGTGACATCGGGGACATCGACCGGAGCGCCCTTGCTGACCACCAGGGCGACCGCGGAGTCCGGGTGGCGCTCGGTGCCCGCCTCGGGGTCCGTACGGATCACCTCGCCCCGGTCCGTCTCGTCGCTGAATTCCTTGGTGACCATGCCGGGCACCAGGCCGACCTTCTCCAGCGCGCGTTTGGCGTCGGCCGGCGCGAGGCCCTGGACATCGGGCACCTTCACGATCTCGGGGCCGCGCGAGACGACGAGCGTCACCACGTCGTTCCCCCGGATGCGGGCGCCGGAAGCGGGGTCGCTGCTGATGACCTTGCCGCGCGCCACGGTGTCGCTGTAGTCCCGCTTGACGCCCTTGAGCTCCAGGCCCGCGTCCGAGAGCCGCTTCTGGGCGGCCTTCTCGGTCTGCCCGAGCAGCGAGGGGACCCGGGTGAACTGTCCGGAGTTGATGTACCAGACACCGGTGCCGACTCCCAGCACCAGCAGCGCGGCGACGATCACGGCTAGGACGGAGCGCCGCGGACCGCGTCGGCCCTCAGGCGCGGGCTGCGGCGGTATCGGCGGGGGCATTTCCAGTCGGCTGGTGTGGTGGGCGACGCCCTGGTCGGCCGGCAGCAGCCGGGGGATCACGCTCGTGCGGTCCTCGGCGGCGTCGTGCGCCCCGGCGAGGGCCTGCGGCGGTACGGCGTCGAGCTGCGCGTCGGTGAGCCCGGAGCGGGCCTCCCGGGTCTCGGCGAGCAGCGCCACCGCGTCGAACGGGCGGACCTCGGGGTTGCGGGCGGTGGCGCTCGCCACCAGGTCGTCGAGCTCGACGGGGAGACCCGCGACGGCGGCCGACGGGGCCGGGACGTCCGCGTTGAGGTGCTGGTAGATGACCTGGGCGGGGGTATCACCGGCGTGCGGCTTGGACCCGGTCAGCATTTCGTACAGGACGACACCGCAGGCGTACACATCGGTGCGGGTGTCCGCCGTGCCGTGTTCTATCTGCTCGGGGGCGAGATAGGAGACGGTGCCCAGGACGGACCCGGTGGTGTTGGTGACGGCGCCCACCGCCCGTACGAGCCCGAAGTCGGCGACCTTGACCCGGCCGTCGTCGCCTATGAGGACGTTCTCCGGCTTCATGTCGCGGTGCACGAAGCCCGCCCGGTGCGCGGCGCCGAGGGCAGCGAGAACCGGTTCCAGGATGTCCAGTGCGGCCCTCGGCTGCAGGGCGCCACGATCACGCAGTACGTCGCGCAGGGTGCAGCCCGCGACGTACTCCATCGCGAGGTAGACGTACTGCCCCTGGGCGCCCTGGTCGAAGACCGCGACCACGTTGGGGTGCGCCAGCCGGGCCACGGACTTGGCCTCGCGGATGAAGCGCTCGACGAACGAGACGTCGGTGGCGAGCGCCGGGTGCATCACCTTGAGGGCGAGCACCCGGTCGAGCCGGGTGTCCACGGCCCGGTAGACCGTGGCCATGCCGCCCACGGCGATGCGGGCATCGACGCGGTAGCGGCCGTCGAGCACCTGCCCGACAAGAGGGTCCTGGAGGGTCGTATCCACGCATGCGAGTCTACGAGCAGCCACGGACACCGCCCACGCGCCGGGGCACACCCGGGGCAGTACTGCAGCCGAGCCGTGACAGGGACATGCGCCCCAAGGCGTCCCGGCGGGCCCGCGGTGGGGCCCGCCGGGACCGGGCGGGTCAGAACGCCGGACGTTCCGGGTCCAGCACCGCGCGCCCGTCCACCGGGGACGAAGCCTCGGCGAAGTGCCGGCGCGGGATCCGGCCCGCGCGGTACGCCAGCCTCCCGCCCGCCACCGCGTGCCGCATCGCCGCGGCCATCAGCTCGGGCTCCTGGGCCCGGGTCACCGCGGACGCCAGCATCACCGCCGCGCACCCCAGCTCCATCGCGAGCGCCGCGTCCGACGCCGTTCCGGCGCCCGCGTCGAGGATCACCGGCACCCGGGCCTGCTCGACGATCAGCTGGAAGTTGTGCGGGTTGCGGATGCCGAGGCCGGAGCCGATGGGGGAGCCGAGCGGCATGATCGCCGCGCACCCCACGTCCTGGAGCCTGCGGGCCAGCACCGGATCGTCGTTGGTGTAGGGCAGCACGGTGAAGCCGTCGTCCACCAGGGTCTCCGCGGCGTCCAGCAGCTCGATCGGGTCGGGCAGCAGGGTCCGCTCGTCGGCCACCACCTCCAGCTTGATCCAGTCGGTGCCGAGCGCCTCGCGGGCCAGCCGGGCGGTCAGCACGGCCTCGCCCGCGGTGAAGCAGCCCGCCGTGTTCGGCAGCACGCGGATGGAGAGCCGCCGGAGCACGGAGAGCACCGAGCCCTGCACGGTCGGGTCGAGGCGGCGCATCGCGACGGTGGTCAGTTCGGTGCCGGAGGCGGTCAGCGAGCGTTCGAGCACGTCGAGGCTGGGTGCCCCGCCGGTCCCCATGATCAGCCGGGAGCCGAAGGCGGTGTCGCCGAGGGTGAAGAGGTCGTGGGACACGGTCAGCCTCCCTGGACCGCGGTCAGGACCTCGACGCGGTCACCGTCACCGAGCACGGCGGTGGACCACTGGCCGCGCGGGACGACGGTCTCGTTGACGGCGGCCGCGACGCCGGAGTGCGCGGCGGTCAGGGTGGCGACGAGGGCGTCCAGGGTGGTGCCCGCGGCGAGCAGGCGGACCTCGCCGTTCACGGACACGGACAGGGGGGCGTGCTCGGGGGCGGAAGCCGGCAGGGAGAGGGGCGCGGGCTCGGTCATGCGGGCTGCTCCTGACGTACGGGGGCGGCGGGCGAGAAACGGAACGGGGTGAAGGGGCGGGCCACCTCGGGCACCTCGCCACGGGTGAGGAGCTCCGCCATGACATCACCGGTGACGGGGGTGAGCAGCACCCCGTTGCGGTGGTGGCCGGTGGCGAGATGGAGGCCGGGCAGGGCAGTGGGGCCGAGCAGCGGGGCGTTGTCGGGGGAGGCGGGGCGCAGACCGGCCAGGGTCTCGGTGAGCGGCAGTTCGGTGATGCCGGGCACCAGTTCGTGGGCGTCCCGCAGCAATTCGTAGACACCGCCCGCGGTGACGGTGGTGTCCCAGCCCATCTCCTCGCTGGTGGCGCCGACGACCAGTTCGCCGTTCTCGCGCGGTACGAGATAGACGTGACTGCCCCGGACCACGGCCCGGACCGTCCGGGTGAGGAAGGGCGCGTACGCCGCGGGCACCGTCAGCCGCAGCACCTGTCCCTTCACCGGACGGACCGGCGGCACGACCTCGTCCGGCAGTCCCGGGAGCCGGCCGCTCAGACTGCCCCCGGCGAGCACGACCTGGTCGGCGGTGAGTTCCGTGCCCCCGGCGAGGACGGTTCCGGCGGCCCGGTCGTGTACCACCGTCAGGCGCTCCACCCATGCGCGGTGGAAGACCACCCCGGCCCGCTCGCAGGCGGCCAGCAGCGCGGCGGCCAGTCGGCGGGGATCGATCTGGTGGTCGCCGTCGACCCGCAGACCGCCGCGGACGCCCGGCGCGAGCATCGGCTCCAGCCGGCGGCATTCGCGGCCGGTGAGCCACTCCGACTCCAGGCCGGAACGCTGCTGCAGGGCGTGCAGTTCCCGCAGATGGGCGCGGTCGTCGGAGTCCAGCGCGACGGCCAGCGTGCCGCAGGCGCGGAAGCCGGTCTCCCGCCCGCTCGCCGCCTCCAGTTCGGCCGCGAAGTCCGGATAGCGGGCGGCCGAGGCGACATTGAGGCCCAGCAGCATCTGTTCGCCGTAGTGGAGTTCGGTGACGGCGGCCAGCATGCCGGCCGCCACCCGGGCGGCCCCGCCGCCCGGCTCGGGGTCGACGACCGCGGTGCGCAGTCCGCGCTGCGCGGCCCGCCAGGCGGTCACCAGACCGATGATCCCGCCCCCGATGACGAGGACGTCGGATCCGATTCCGTTCCGAGAAGAACGCATGGGCGTCCAGCCCCTCCCTTCGCCGGCATGACCCGGATCAGGTTCGTACGGTCGGAGGCCGCCCCAGCCTCCCTCTCAGCCCGGTGCGTCCGGGCTCCCGCGAGTGTTTTACGTTGGTCACCCTAAACCCCGCCCGCCGGACCCAGTAAGGGAGCAGCCACCGTGGCCCGTTCGCTCGACGGACTCGTCCTCTCGCCGGTCGCCGACCAGGCCCCGGGCCAGGTCGGCACCCGCACGCGCTTCACGTACCACGAGGAGAACGGCCGGATCTGGGCCGAGTACGCGGGCGGCGACGTGGTCCGCGGCCATCTCGTCGGCACCCGGACCGGCGACACCCTCGACTTCCGGTATGTCCAGCTGAAGCAGGACGGAACGACATCTTCCGGCCACTGTGTCTCCACCGTGGTCGACCTCGCGGACGGCAGGGTCCGGCTGGACGAGCGGTGGGAATGGGAGTCGCAGGACGGCAGCGGTACGAGCACGGTGGAGGAGCTCCCCCTTCCTGACGGTGCGTCAGATGCTTAAGGTGTACGGGTGAGCGAACAGCAGCAGTCGGAGCGGCCGGACCGGCGGACGGGGCGATGTGTCGTCATCGTCGGCGCGGGCATGGCCGGAGTGCAGACGGCGGTGGCCCTGCGGGAGCAGGGCTTCACCGGTCCCGTCACCCTGATCGGTGCCGAACCGCACCAGCCCTACGACCGGCCCCCGTTGTCCAAGGCGGTACTGCTGGGCACGGCCGAGGGCTCCGCCTTCGACGTCGACTTCGAGGCACTGGACATCGATCTGTGGCTGGGGCGCGAAGTCACCGGTGTACGGCCCGGGGCGCACGAGCTGGACACGCCGTCAGGGCCCGTTCCCTACGACGTCCTGGTGGTCGCGACCGGCGCCGAACCGATCGTCCTGCCCGGTGCCGAAGGTGTTCCCGGGGTCCATCTGCTGCGCACCCTCGACGACGCGGCACGACTGCGGCCCGTCCTCGACGAGCGGCACGGCGTCGTGGTCGTCGGCGCGGGCTGGATCGGCGCGGAGTTCGCCACCGCGGCCCGCGCTGCGGGCTGCGCGGTCACCGTCGTCGAGGCCGCCGACCGGCCGCTCGCCGGCGCGATGCCCGCCGAGGTCGCCGCCCCGGTGGCGGCCTGGTACGCCGAGAGCGGCGCCGAACTCCTCACCGGGGCCAGGGTCGAGCGCATCGAACCCGGCCGCGTGATCCTCGCGGACGGCCGCGCGATTCCGGCCGGAGCGGTCGTCGTCGGCATCGGCGCACGGCCCGCCACCGGCTGGCTCTCCGGCTCCGGCATCGCGCTCGGCCCCGACGGATCGGTGACCGCCGACGACGCGCTGCGCACCTCGCTGCCCGATGTGTACGCGGTCGGCGACTGCGCCTCGTTCCCCTCCGCCCGATATGGCGAACGCCTTCTCGTCCACCACTGGGACAACGCCCTCCAGGGCCCGCGCACCGCCGCCGCCAATATCATCGCGGCAATGGCCGAGGACGGTCCGGCGCCGCGGACGTACGACCCCGTGCCGTACTTCTGGTCCGAGCAGTTCGACCGGTTCGTGCAGTACGCGGGCCACTACGCGGCGGCCGACACCCTGCTGTGGCGCGGCGATCCGACGGACCCCTCCTGGTCGGTGTGCTGGCTGCGCGACGGCGTCCTGGTCGCGGTCCTCGCCGTCGGCCGTCCTCGCGATCTGGCGCAGGGGCGCAGGCTCATCGAAGCGGGGGCGCGGCTCGATCCGGCACGGGTCGCGGACCCCTCCGTACCGCTGAAGTCGGCGACCCCCTGACGGCGTACCCGGCACCCCCGTACGGTCGGCCCGGCTACCGACTGTCGGTCCGGGATGGCACGCTTGTCCCCGTGACCGAGATTGACGCAAAGATCGATGCTCTCGTCCCTGCCTGGCTCCACCTCCCCGACATCGCGGAAATGCTCGATGTCGAGGTGACGCGTGTGCGGCAGCTGGTCAAGGAGGGCCAGCTCATCGCCGTACGACGTGGTGAGAACCGGGCGCTGCAGGTGCCTGCCGCTTTCATCGCGGGCGACAAGGTCGTCAAGGGCCTCTCCGGCACCCTGACGCTGCTGCGGGACGACGGCTTCACCGACGAAGAGATGCTGGAATGGCTCTTCACCCCCGACCCGACCCTGCCCGGCACCCCCGCCCAGGCGCTGAGCGAGAATCGCGGCACGGAGGTGAAGCGTCGCGCCCAGGCGCTCGCCGTCTGACCGCCGGCCGTAGGTGAGGTGCGGGCCCCGCGGTATCGCGCGGCCCGCACCCGCACCGTCCCGACAACCGCTCCACAACGCTCTCCAGGGGGAATCGCACCATGTCCACGCCTCGCGCGCTGCTGTCCGACGCCCGGCTGTATCTGTGCACGGACGCCCGCAAGCGGCAGGGTGACCTCCCCGCCTTCCTGGACGCCGTCCTCTCCAGCGGGGTGGACATCGTCCAGCTGCGCGACAAGGGCATGGAAGCGGCCGAGGAGCTCGAACACCTGGCCGTTCTCGCCGAAGCCTGCAGGCGCCACGGCAAGCTCCTCGCGGTGAACGACCGGGCCGATGTCGCGCACGCCATCGACTCCGACGTGCTGCATCTGGGCCAGGGCGACCTGCCGGTGCCCGCCGCCCGCGCCATCATCGGCGAGGAGGTGGTGATCGGCCGCTCCACCCATGCGGAGTCCGAGGTCGACGCGGCCGTCGCCGAGCCCGGTGTGGACTACTTCTGCACCGGCCCCTGCTGGCCCACCCCGACCAAGCCCGGCCGGCCCGCCCCGGGGCTGGACCTGGTGCGCCACGCCGCCTCGCTCGGCACGCGGCGCCCGTGGTTCGCCATCGGCGGGATCGACGCGGGCAATCTCGACGAGGTGCTGGACGCCGGAGCCCGCCGGGTGGTCGTCGTACGGGCGATCACCGAGGCCGGCGACCCCGCCGCCGCCACCGCCGAGCTCGCCGAGCGAATCAGGGCACGCACCGGAGTGTGATCCGGCCAGATGTCCGAGGGGTGGACAAACAACCAGTCAATTCGGACAATTAACGCTGGTCTGGTCCTGCGGTCGTCGCGCTCTGGTTAACCTGCCCATATGGCCCTTGGCACATCTTCCACCAGGACGGATCACGCGCGTACGGTGCGTGAGCTCCTTGCGACCGGCAAGACCTCGTATTCGTTCGAGTTCTGGGCGCCGAAGACCGAGAAGGGCGAGCGGAATCTCTGGAACGCGCTCCGCCGCGTGGAGGCGGTGGGGCCGAGCTTCGTCTCCGTGACCTACGGGGCCGGCGGCTCCACCCGGGCCGGGACGGTCAAGGCCACCCAGCAGATCGCCGCCGACTCCACCCTCACCCCGGTCGCGCACCTCACGGCGGTCAACCACTCCGTCGCCGAGCTGCGCAACATGATCGGGCAGTACGCCGACGCCGGGATCCGGAACATCCTCGCCGTGCGCGGAGACCCGCCCGGCGACCCGATGGGTGAGTGGATCGAGCACCCGCAGGGCGTGCGGTACGCGGCCGATCTCGTCCGGCTCATCAAGGAATCCGGCGATTTCTGTGTCGGCGTCGCGGCATTTCCCGAGATGCATCCCCGCTCGACCGACTGGGACACCGACATCCGGCATTTCGTGGACAAGTGCCGCGCCGGTGCCGACTATGCCATCACCCAGATGTTCTTCAATCCGGAGGACTATTTGCGGATGCGTGACCGCGTGGTCGCGGCGGGTTGCGAAACGCCGATCATCCCCGAGGTCATGCCGCTGACCAGCGTCAAGCAACTGGACCGGTTCGCGCAGCTCAGCAACGCGTCTTTCCCTTCCTCTCTGAAAGAACGCATCCTCGCCGCCAAGGACGATCCCGCCGCTGTACGCTCCATTGGAATCGACTTCGCAACGCGGTTCTGCGCGAGGCTGCGCTCCGAGGGTGTGCCCGGACTGCACTTCATCACGCTCAACAACTCGACGGCGACGCTCGAAATCTACGAGAATCTCGGACTGCACAAGCAGTCGTGACCGGCCGTACCCGCCACGACCCGGGGCGGTGGCCGTAGGAGGGGGCGGGCATGGGCTGGACGGTCCTCTACATCGCGTTCGGAATAGTCGCGCTGTGGCTGCTCGGCGAGGTGCTCCTGCAGTACAAGGCGCGCCTGCGCTGGCGTCTGCTCGCCTTCGCGGGCTTCGGCTGTGTCGTCGTCGGCGTGCTGATGCCGTCCGTGTTCGTCATCGCCATCGGCACGATCGCGTTCGCGACCGGTCAGACCTACGTCACGTTGTCCTTCCGGCGGGGCTTCTCCACCGGCTGGGCGATAGGGGGCAGTCCCGGCGCGAGCCGCCGCCGCCGGGGTGGCGGCGAGCGGGCGCGCCGCGAGCCCACCCTTGAGGTGTCGGACCTGGAGATGGAGTACGACGGGCAGGTCCCGCAGCGGACGGGTGCCGAGGCCGCGGCGGCACAGGCGGCCACGGTCTACGCGCCGGAACCGCTGCCGGACGACACCGGGCAGTACGGCGTCTACAGCGATCAGCACCGGCAGTCGCAGCAGGGTCCGCAGCCCGAGCAGCAGCCGCAGTACGCCGCCCATGAGCCCTACGCCGACCACCCCGCGTACGCGGCGCACGGCCAGGACCCGTACGCCGGTCACGACGCCTTTGGCGGACAGGACTCCGTGGCCGACCAGTACGACTACGGCACCGACCGGCAGCAGTACGCCGCGTATTCCGATCCGTACATCGGGACCGGCACCACCGGTGGTTCCACGCAGTACGCCTCGTACGACAGCCAGGGCAACGGCTTCGACGGCTACGGGACCCAGCAGCAGTACGCCGCCGGCCCGTACGCCCAGGAGTACGCCGCCGAGACCCCGCCCGGCGGTGTCTGGGTGCCGCAACAGCGCGAGGGCGAGCAGTACCCGCCCGCGCCCGCGCAGCAGCCTGCCACGTACCCGAACGGTTACGGCAACGGCAACGGCAACGGCTACGACGAACAGCAGTACCGCTACTGACGAGGGCCCGGCCAGGGTCTGCGGGGCAGGCCGGGGGCGGGACGGCGACCGGAGGCACCCGCACCCCCGGCGCGCCGCGGGTCGGCCTCCCCCGCCTCATTGGGAGCCCCGGAACCCGTCCCCCTCCACGATCAGCCCGGCGACCAGCGCCCCCGACATTCCCGCGTGGGCGAGCCCGCCGCCCGGGTGCGACCAGCCGCCCGCGATGTAGAGCCCCGGCAGTCGGGTGCGATTGCCCGGGTGCAGATACGCGCCCTGCGCACCGGCCAGCGTCGGCGCGGGCACCGAGCCGCCCTCGGCACCGGTCTCCGCCGCGGTCTCGGCCGGGGTCCGCACCTCGGCATGGAGCAGCCGCTCCCGTATGCCGGGCACGACCGCGCCGGCCGCCTCGATCAGCGCGTCGGCACACCGCTCGCGCAACGCCGCGTCCGTCCAGTCCACCGCCCCGTGCGGGGCGACCGTCGCCATCAGTGTCACCGCCTCGTGCGCGTCGTCGGGGCGAGTCGACGGGTCGTCGGGGCGCAGCACCGTCACCGTGGGACGGTCGGCGAGCCTGCCGGCGAACACCGCCTCGCGCTCCGCCCCGCCGTCTGCCGGGTGCACCAGCGTCCGGTGCACGGCATCCGCGGGCCGGGCGCCGCGCAGCGACAGCAGGACCAGGAACCGGCCCGGCAGCACGCCCTGCCCCGGCCGCGGCTGCACCGCCACGTCGCCGTCGCGCCACAGCTCCTGACCGGGCACCAGCCCCGGATGCGGACGGCCCCCCAGCACCACATGGGCGGCCTCGGCGACTGTTCCGTCCGCCAGCTCGACACCCGCCGCCCGGCCGTCCTTCTCGACGACCCGGGCCACCTCGCCGCCGAAGACGAACTCCACCTTCCGGGCCAGACACCGCTCGTACACCGCCTGCGCCAGGGCCCGGATCCCGCCGGAGACGTACCAGCTGCCGAAGGTCTCCTCCATGTACGGCAGCAGGGCGGCCGCCGCCGGCGCGCGCAGCGGGTCCAGTCCGTACGACAGGGCATATCCGTCGAGGAGGGCCGCGAGCCGGGGGTCCGAGAGCTCCCACGCCCCGATCTCCGTCACCGTGTCCGCCCGCCGGGCCGGACGCAGCAGCCTGCGCTGCCGGAGCGCCGGATAGGGATCACGTCCGAGCACCTGCCAGTCGGCGCGCAACGGCTCTTCGAGCAGCGGACGCCTCGACCGGTCCCAGGCATCCCGCGCCCGGTCGAGGAACTCGCCCCAGGCCGCGCCCGCGCCGCTCCCGAGCGCGGCGTCCAGGGCGGCGACCACCCCGGCCCGTGAGGTATTCGGCAGGGAGACCGCCGTGCCGTCCGCGAAGACGTGGCGGCTCGCCGGATCGACCTGGGTCAGGGTGACGCACTGCTCCAGCGGCTCCTTGCCCGTCTTCACGAACAAGTCGCGGTAGACCGCGGGCAGATGCAGCAGCGTGGGACCGGTGTCGAAGGCGAAGCCCTCATGGGCATGCCGGCCGACGGAGCCGCCGAAGGTCTCCGACCGCTCGTACACCGTCACCCGGTGGCCTGCCACGGCGAGCCGGGCAGCCGCCGCCATCGCGCCCATCCCGGCGCCGATCACCGCAATTCGTGCCATGTCAGTGACCTTAACGGCCGCCTGTGACACTCACGGCGGCGGCCAGTGCGAAGCCGCCCCGGCCAGGCGTTTCTCCTCGCGGCGCCGGCCCCTGCGGCGCAGGAACCGGCGGATCCGGGACGCCAGGAAGAGCAGTGTCACGATGCCGAGCAGCAGCAGCGTCCCGGCGATGACGGCGGCGGCCAGCGGATGGAATATCGCGAAGGTGACGATTCCTGCGACGCCCAGGTCCTCGGCCGTGCTCACCGCGATGTTGCTGAACGGCTCGGGGGAGCTGTTGACCGCCATCCTGGTGCCCGCCTTCACCAGATGGCTCATCAGCGCGGTGGAACCACCGATGGCACCGGCCGCGAGCTCTGGCAGCGAACCGTTCTCCCCGGCCAGCAGGGCTGCCACGACGGCACCGGCGACCGGCCTGACGACGGTGTGCACCGAGTCCCAGACGGAGTCCACGTACGGGATCTTGTCCGCCACCACCTCGCAGAGGAAGAGGACACCGGCCACCACGAGGACATCGGTGCGCTGCAGCGACGCGGGCACCTCGTCGGAGAGGCCGGTCGCGCCGAAGACACCGAGCAACAGGACCACCGCATAGGCGTTGATCCCGCTCGCCCAGCCGCTTGTGAACACCAGGGGGAGTACGGACACGGAGGCGATCGTAACCAGAGGGCGCGCGGGCCGGGGTGGGGTTCGGCGCGCAGCCCTGAGTATCCGTACCTAGGCGATGAGATGAGTAGGTACGCGGATGGGCTCCCACCTGCGTTGACGGGAGAGTGGAGCACACGGGGAGGGGCGCGGCCCGGCACCGCCGGCACGGGGCGGCGGAACGGGCGCGGTACCCCTTCCGGAACGGGGGAGCACGACGGAGGGCCCGGGGACCACGGGGGAGAACGGGGCACGGGGGAAGGCTCTCCGGCAGCACGGAAGGCGCCGGTCCGGCGCAGGCTCGGGGGGATCGAGCCTCGCCGGACCGGCGCCTTCCGTGCGTCGGTGCGCCAGGTCGTCGCGGGGACGGCCGGACCGCGGGGGACGGGCCGACGCACGGCCGGCCGACCCCGCACCGCGGGTCAGCGCCCGCTGACCCGCCCGTGCAGCAGCAGCGACAGCGCCGAGTGCACATCGTCGATCGATCGCTCCGGCTGGAACGCCTGCCAGTCCAGGGCCGCCACGAGCACCATCCCGACCAGGGCCGCGGCTGTCAGCGGAATGTCGATCTCCTCGCTGAGCTCACCGTTGTCCACGCCCTCGCGCAGCACCCCCTCGACCACGGCCACGGCCTCCTGACGCACTACCAGGAGGGTCGACTGCCAGGCCCGGTTGGTGCGCCACAGCTCCGCGACGTAGAGCTGGGTGAAGGACGGATAGCGGTCGATGAAGGCCAGACCGGCCCTGATCATCGCGTCCAGGGCCTCGACCCGGGTGCCGCCGCGCGCCCCGGTCGCCTCGGCCGCGGAGCGCAGCGATGCCGTGAGCAGCCCGACGCCGTGGCGCAGCAGCTCCTCGAAGAGCTCGGTCTTGCTCTTGAAGTTGTAGTAGACCGTGCCCTTGGCGACCCCGGCGCGCTCGGCGATCTCGTCCACCGTGGTCGCCGAGAAGCCCTTTTCGGCGATGAGAGTGACGGCCGCCTCGTAGAGCCTCTGCCGGGTGGCCTGGCGGCGCGTGGTGCTACTGCTTTCCATGCCCCCGATTCTCACAGGTCCGGGCGCGCTCACAGGCTCAGCTCCGGGTGGAGCCGGTCCAGGGTCCACACCTGCTTGCGGCGCGCGGAGACCGCGGTGAGGGCCAGCGCCCCCGTCGTGAAGGCCAGCAGCACCGCACAGCCCTGCCAGACCGGTCCGAGACCGCCGCCCGTGATCAGCCGGCGCAGCCCGTCGACGACGTAACTCATCGGCAGATAGGGGTGGATCGCGTTGAAGAACCCGGGACTGGTCTGGACGGGATACGTACCCCCGGCCGAGGTCAGCTGGAGCATCAGCACCGCGAGCACGAGGATGCGCCCCGCGGCCCCGAACCGGGCGTTGAGCCACTGCACGATCGCGGCGAAGCAGCAGGTGACCAGTGCCAGGAAGCCGATCGTCCCGGCGGCCCTGGTCATCTGCAGCCCGAGTCCCCAGTGCAGTACGGACATCAGAGCGGCCACCTGGAGCAGACCGAGCGCGGCCACCGGCAGCCAGCCCGCGAAGGCGATCCGCCAGGCGGAGGCCCCGGCGGCGAGTGCCCGCCGGTTGAGCGGCTGGATGAGCATGTACGCCACCATCGCGCCGACCCAGAGGGAGAGCGGAATGAAGTAAGGGGCGAAGCCGGTGCCGTAGTTGGGCGCCGCGTGCAGCGACTTGGAGGCCAACTGCACCGGGTCGGCCATGACTTCGGTACGCGCGTCGCGGTCCTTCTTGTCGTAGTCGGGGATCTTGCCGACGCCGTCGTTGAGCCCCTGGGCGAGGCTCGTCGAACCGTCGCCGAGCCGGATCAGCCCGCTGTCCAGGTCGTTCGCGCCCTTCTTCAGGTTGCTCACGCCGGTGTCCAGGTCGGCCGAGCCCGTCCTGGCTGTGGCCAGGCCGGTGTGCAGTTCGTTCGCACCCTTGGCGACCTTGTGGGCGCCTGTGTTGAGCGCGTTGACCTTCTCCACGGCGGACTTCAGGTCCTCGTCGAGATGCGGCGCGGCCTCGGCCAGGCCGTCGGCCTGCTCCTGCAATGTGGTCAGTTGGGTGCGCAGCTTCCTCAGATCGCCATTCTGGTTGGTGACCAGCGCGTTCACATCGTCGGCGACCTTCGACACATCGGCCGCCGCGGTCTTCGCGCGCTTCAGCGGCGGGCAGACGGAGGGGTCGGCGGGCGACTGCTCCGTGCAACTGGTGCGGTAGACCTCGGCCAGGTCGTCGGAGGCCGTGCGGGCGGTGGTGGCCGCGGTCGGCGCCGCCTCCACCAGCAGGCCGAGGTTGTCCCGTACGGTCTGCGCGGAATCGGCGACCAGCCGGGCGGTGTCGCCGATCGACTTGCCGTTGTCCTTCAGGAACGGGCGTACGTCGCCCGCCACCCCGTTGACCTTGTCGGCCAGCAGTTGGGTGCCGTCGGCGACCTGCCGGGAGCCGGTCTCCAGGTCGCCCGCGCCCTTGTTCAGCCTGACGATGCCACCGGCCAGGTTGCTGCTGCCGTCCTTGGCGTTCTTCAGCCCGTCGGCGAGGTCCTGCGATCCCTTCTTCGCCTTGCCGATGCCGCCCTTGAGGTCGTCGGCCCCCTTGGCGGCCTTCGCCGTCGCGTCGTGGAGGTCGGAGAAGTTGATGAAGATCCGGTCGAGGAAGCTGCGCGAGGCGTTGGTCGACGCGGCGGTGCGCACCTCGGAGAACACCGACCGGGAGATCTGCCCGACGATGTAGTTGTTGGCGTCGTTGGTCCGCACCTGGAGCGCGCCGGTCTCGGGGGAGTCGCCCGAACTCGACGCGATCCGCTTGCTGAAGTCCGACGGCATGGTGAGCGAGAGGTAGTACGTGCCGTTCTCGACGCCCTTGTGCGCCTCGGCGGAACTCACCTCGTGCCACTCGAAGGTCTTGGAATCGAGGAGCTTGCCGGTGATCTCGTCGCCGGCCGCGACGCGCTTCCCGTCCGCGGTGACGCCCTTGTCGTTGTTGACCAGCGCGACCGGGATCTTGTCGAGGCGGCCGTAGGGGTCCCAGAAGGAGCACAGGTACAGGGCGCCGTAGAGCAGCGGCAGCAGCAGGAGCGCAATCAGCGCGGCGACCGGCAGCTTCCCCCTGCCGAAACGCTTCAGCTCAAGGGCGGCCAGTCTCGGCGAACGCATCGGCCGGTCCTTCCTCGGTCGTCGTGTCCTCGGCCGGGGCATCCTGCGTGTCCGCCGGTGCGGCCGTGGTGTCGGTACGTACGGTGATGGCGCCCTCGGGTGCCTGGCTGCACACCGCGAGCACGGTGGTCCCGTCGTCGGCGATGGACCGCAACAGCTCCCAGGCCTCCGCGCGTTCGGCGTCGGACAGCTTGAGGTCGGTGTCGTCCACCGCGAGCAGCCGGGGCCCGCCGATCAGCGCGAGGGCGATGGACAGCCGCAGCGCCTCCAGCCGTTCCAGATCCCGTACGGAGGTCCGCTCGGCCTTGGGCAGGGTGGTGGTGTCGAGTCCGGCGGCGGCCAGGGCCGTGTCGATCCGTCCCCGCGCTGCGGCGACGCGCTCGGAGCGCGGGCGCAGCAGAGCGCGCAGCGAACCGTCGAAGCGGTGCTGCAGCAGGGCCCGCTCGCGCAGGTGCTCGGCGACGGTGAGGGCCGGGTCGAGTTCGTTGACCCCGGGTACCTGGCCCAATGCGGCCAGGCGCCGCACGGCGGCCATCTTGCGGGGCAGGCGCAGCCCGCCGATCTCTGCATGGCCCTCGGTGGGACGCATCCGGCCGGTGAGAGCGAGCAGCAGGCAGGTGCGGCCGGAACCGGACAGGCCTTCGATCGCCACCAGTGAGCCGGGGTCGGCCGCGAAGTCCACGCCCCGGAAGGCCCAGCCGCGCGGCCCCTTGAGCCCGAAATCCTCGGCGGTGACGGCTGCCCCGTGCGGGCTGTCCACAGACTCCCCCTTGTTTTGAACTGACCGGTCAGTCCAAAAAGGTAGCCCGAACTCGCTGTCGAAGCAAAAGGGCAGGCCAGAGGCCAGTTGAGGCCGATTGTCAGTGGTGCCCCTCACGATGGATACATACGGCCACGGAGCCGTTGCACGAGACAGGAGGTTTCGTCATGGCCCAATCGTCCGCAGCAGCGGCACCCCGGCGCCGCGCGGCCGGCCCTGCCCCCTCACTGACCGGTCCGGCACGCGACGTCCATCCCGTTCCGCGCCGCACCACGGCGCCGCCGGCCGCCCTCGACCTGCTCGCCCAGGCCCGCACCGGCCTCGACGAGGCCGCCGTTCTCGGTGTGCCGAACGAGCGGTATGCCACCGCCCACCTCGCCGCGCTGCGCATCGCCGCGGCCGTGCTCGCCGCGCGGGGCCGTCCCGAGACCTCCAGGCGGCGCCGGGAGCGGATCCGCAGCGCCTGGGAGGTCCTCCCGGAAATAGCTCCGGAGCTGACCGAATGGAGCGCGCTGTTCGCCTCCGGGGCCCGCCGCAGGGCCCGAGCGGAAGCAGGTATACCGGGCGCGGCCAGCCGGCGGGACGCCGACGACCTGCTGCGGGACGTAGCGATGTTCCTGCGTCTGGTCGAGCGGTTGCTGGTCCTTCAGCCGGTGCTCCCGCAGGCCCGGAAGGAGCGGCCCGACGCGCGATGACGGTGACGGCGGTGCGAGGCAATAGGGTGGACAGCACCTGCACCACCTGCACTGTTCACGCTCCGCCGTCAGCGGCGGCACCGTGCCGAGGAGTCATCTGCCGTGTCGGACCAGCTGCGCCCCCGCGCCTCCCTCCGTACCGCCGTGGTCTGGGAGGTCCTGAAGGACGCCCTCGACCACCAGGTCAAGGCGACCGGCAGGGACGCCCTGGATGTCCTGGACACCGGCGGCGGCACCGGCAACTTCGCGGTCCCGGTCGCGCGCCTCGGCCATCGGGTCACCGTCGTCGACCCCAGCCCCAACGCGCTCTTCGCCCTGGAGCGCCGTGCCGCCGAGGCCGGGGTCGCCGACCGGGTCCGCGGCGTCCAGGGCGACATCCACGGCCTGTTCGACGTGGTGGAGCGCGGTGGCTACGACGCGGTGCTGTGCCACGGAGTCCTGGAGTACGTGGACGACCCCGCCGAGGGCGTGCGCAACGCGGTCGAGGCGCTGCGTCCGTCCGGTGCGCTCAGCCTGCTCGCCGCCGGGCTCGGCGGCGCCGTCCTGGCACGGGCACTCGCCGGGCACTTCACCGAGGCCAGGCAGGCGCTCAGTGACCCGGCGGGCCGCTGGGGCGACGGGGACCCGGTGCCCCGGCGTTACACCGTGGAGCAGCTCACGGAGCTGGTCTCCGCGGCGGATGTCGAGGTCGGCGCGGTCCACGGCGTACGGGTCTTCGCCGACCTCGTCCCGGGCGTCCTGGTGGACACCGAACCCGGTGCCATGGAGGCCCTGCTCAAGCTGGAGGCGGCTGCCGCCGAACTGCCCGCCTTCCACTCGGTTGCGACGCAGCTGCACGTTCTGGGCACGAAGCGCGCCTGAGCGCGAGGCAGCCGACCGGTGGTAGCTCGGCCGTAGCGTGGCTGATCAGGGACGCAACCGCAGATGGAGTACGTCTCAGGACCCCCGATCGGGGGCTTCGCCACGTATGATCGGGTGACACCATCCGGCATGACGGATTGGAGGTTGGGGAATCAACGCCTCAGCAGCTGAGCCGTCGTGGCGGCCCGGACTGGCTGATTGGCAAAGAGGGCGGGTTTCACGGGGGCGATTCCCTGCCTATCCTGGAAGGGCCGCATACCGGTCGCCCCCCGCGGCCGACGACGAGGAGGACTCCGTGCCGCTCTCGGAGCACGAGCAGCGAATGCTCGAGCAAATGGAGCGAGCGCTGTACGCCGAAGATCCCAAGTTCGCGACAGCGCTCGAGGGAAGCGGGCTGCGTACGTACACCCGGCGACGGGTCTACCAGGCGGTCGCAGGCTTTCTGGTGGGTATCGCGCTCCTCATGGCCGGAATGGTCGCCCAGCAGATCTGGATCAGCGTGGTGGGGTTCCTCGTCATGCTCGGCTGTGCGGTTCTTGCGGTCACCGGTTGGCGCAAAGCCCCCAAGCCCGGCGAGCAGCAGCAGGCAGCCGGAGGCAGCGGCGGAAGCCGTCGGCCCAGGCAACGCCGGACCGTCATGAATCGGATCGAGCAGCGGTGGCAGCGCCGCCGTGACGAACAGGGGCAGTAGGGTCTCGGACACTCTTGGATGAGGGGCGGTCGCGTTTTCGCGACCGCCCCTCACCTGTGTCCGCCGCGACCGGGCCGAGAAGGCTTCGAGCCGGCCGACCGCTCGGGGACGCGGGACCAGGACTTCTCGTTCGGATCAGGCCGGATCGGCGAGCGGGACGACGAGGCAACCGGACGGGTCCCGGGACACCCCCGCTCACCCGGCCGTACGGCGACTGGGGCCAGGGGGGCGTGGACCGCGGTCCACGCCCCCCTTCACCCCTGCTGGCGGGACGGTCGCCGCAGCCAACCCGTCCACGGGCCACGGCGCAACCGCGCCGCCCCCTCAGCGGTGAACGCTGCCCAGCGTTCCGACGCCGCCCACATCACCCGAATGGCCGAGCGCGGTGCCGCGACTGCGCGGATCCGGGCGAGCCGGCCGGCCGATGCCCGCAGGCCGGCCCGTACCGCCTCCACATCCGCGGCGAGCCCGGTGCCCGACCGGGGCTCCCGGGCGTAGAGCATCTGCTCCACCGCCCCGGCCACCCGGTGCACCGCGGCGGCCTCGTCCGGTTCGAGCCGACCCAGGCGCACCACCCGGGCCGCCGCCTTACGGGGCGTCCGGGAGTCGTCCGGCTCGATGCCGTGGTCCCACGCCGTGTCGATGATCTCCTGCCAGGCCGCCAGCGTTCTGGCCGTCGCGTCCGCCCGCGTCCGCCCGGCGGAGAAGCCCAGCCGACGCCTGCGCACCCGAAGCCTCCAGAGCAGCGGCAGCAACGGCAGCATCACGATCACCACGGCGACCAGGGACAGACCGAGAACGGTGCCCAGAGGCGTTCCGGAATCGGTCGGCGTCACGACCCCCGGCGCCGCCGGGCCACCGCACTCGCCCTGCTTGCGCAGCTGGGCCGGGCAGCTGTCCGAGACGGACGGGGCGGCCGTCGGGGCGGCCGAGGCGCCCCTCTCCGGCAGAACCGGGTCCACGGCGCCACCGGCAGGGGCGTCCGGCTGGGTGTAGGGCGGGACGGTGCCCCGCGTCGGGGTGGGCTCGAAACGGGTCCACCCGACGCCCTCGAAATACAGCTCCGGCCAGGCATGCGCATCGCGCAGTCCGACCGAGACCGAGCCGTCCGGCTGCTCGGTGCCGGGAGTGAAGCCCACCGCGACCCGGGCCGGAATGCCCAGCGTCCGCGCCATCGCGGCCATCGTGAACGAGAAATGGACGCAAAAGCCCTGCTTCTCCTCCAGGAACCGTCCGATCGCCGCGCTCCCGGTGCCCGAGGTCACCGAGGTGTTGTAGCTGAAACCGCCCTCCGAGGCGAAGTAGTCCTGCAGCTTCACCGCCCGCTCGTAGGCGTTGCCGGCGCCTTTCGTCACCTTGTCCGCGGTTTCCCTGACCACCTTCGGCAGGGAGTCGGGAACACGGGTGTACTCGCGTCGCAGCGCGACCGGCGGGGGGCCCGCGGCGGCGAGCTGATCGGCGGTCGGCTGGACCACCAGACTGGAGACCCGGTACTGCGCGCCGCGGGTGGTCTCCCCGCCGTCACCGACGAGCGTCCGCCCCCTCGGCTCGTACCGCCAGCGTCCGCCGATCCGGACCTCGGACGCGGGGTAGGGGAGCGGCAGATAGGTCTGCTGGTAGGAGCGGGACGCGGAGATGGTCGAGTTGACCTCCGTGACCAGGACGTCCGGGCCCAGGCCCTCCGGGGTCGGCAGCCGCTTGGGCACGTCCTGCAGACGGCGCGTGGAGGGCCGCCACTCGTTCCCGTTGAACTGGTCCAGGGCCAGGATCCGCAGATAGAAGCCCTGCGGGTCACCGGAGTCGGTTCGGTAGGACAGCACCTGCCGGTTCTCCGGCTGGTTCAGATTGTTCTGCAGCGAGACCAGGGGATTCACCGCGGAGATGGTGCCGCCGCCTCCGCCCTTGCCGTTCCCGCCCCCCGTACCGGTCAGCAGCCCGCCGTCCAGCGCGGGCAGCGCCGCCGGCACGACCAGCGAGACGCCCAGCGCCAGCGCACCGATGCGGCGGCCGGTGCGGACCGGGGCTGTCGGGCGGCCGCCGGAGACCGCCGCACCGACCGCCGAACCCCTCGGGGCCCCGGACGCACCACTGAAGACCCGTCCCCACTGGGAGAGCCGGTCCCGGCCCTCGGCCAGCAGAAGCAGCAGATAGCCACCGGCCGCGAGCAGGAACCAGAGCCAGTCCGCTCCTCCCTCGGACAGTCCCGCCGCGACCGAGTACAGCGCGAGGAGCGGCAGACCCGCCGGGGCGGCGCTGCGGAACGTCACCGCGAGGGCGTCCACGACCAGACCGACCAGCAGCACACCGCCGATCAGCATCAACCGGATGCCGTCCGTCACGGGCGCCGGAGCGGCGTACCTTCCGACATCCTCGGCGCCCGACGTCAGCAGATCCGCGAGCCGCTGGACGGCCTCCGGACCCGGCAGGACACCGACCAACGCCTGCCCTTTGGCGAAGACCACTGTGAGCAGAACCAGGGTGACCAGTGTCTGCGCCGCGACGACCAGCATCCGGGGCATGGGCACCCGGCGGGCGAGCACCCCCGCCCCGCTCTGGACCGCCAGCAGGAGCGCGGCCTGAAGAATCCACCCGGCCGGCTCGACCAGCGGCAGCATCGAGCCCGCCGCCATCAACGTCGCCGCGAAGGCGCACAGCGTCAGCCGACCACGACCGCTCATGACCATCCCCCGGAGAAACCTGTCGTGTCACCTGTGCCGCCGCCGACGGCGGTTGACTGCGCGGTCACGCCCGGGTGCCCCGCCGCCTGCTGCCAGTACCGGGCGAGACCGGCCCCGGGCGCCACCGCCACCGCCGTCCAGCCGGATTCGCGCAGCAGCCGCAGCCGCCGCTCGATGTCCGCGTCCGACCCCGTGGGCGGGGCGCCGCCCTGGGTCCAGGCCGCGCTGTCCAGTACGAACGCGACCGCGCCACCACTGCGCTGCCGCATCCGGGCCGCCACCGCCGCCTGCTCCTCGTCCAGATCACCGAAGAACGCGATCAGCAGCCCTTCGTTGCCGCTGCGCAGCACGTCGTACGCGCGCGACAGACCACCCCCGTCGGAATGGTCGACCACCGCCAGGGTGTCCATCATCAGACCCGCGGAGTCGGCGGACTCCTGCGTCGATCCGGCGAAGCCCCCTGTGCTCTCGCCCGGAACGGCGTTCCCGCCGTCGGTCAGCAGCCGCACCGCGAAGCCGCGCTCCAGCATGTGCACCAGCGCGGACGCCGCCCCGGAGACCGCCCACTCGAAGGCGGAGTCGGGCCCCGTCCCCTGATAGGCGATCCGCCGGGTGTCCAGCAGCACCGTGCACCTGGCCCGCTGCGGCTGCTCCTCGCGGCGCACCATCAGCTCGCCGTAGCGCGCGGTGGAACGCCAGTGGACCCGGCGCAGATCGTCGCCGTGCCGGTAGCCGCGCGGAATCACGTCGTCATCGCCGGCCAGCGCCAGTGAACGCTGCCGCCCCTCGCCGTATCCCGCGGCCTCGCCCGCCAGCCGTACCGGCGGCAGCGGCTCGGTCCGCGGAATGACGACGAGGGTGTCGTACGCGCTGAACGAACGGGTCAGCTCGCACATCCCGAACGGATCGCTCAGCCGCAGCTGCAACGGGCCCAGTGGGTAGCGCCCGCGCAGATCCGACCGCACCCGGTAGGACACCTCGCGACGGCCGCCCGCCTCGACCCGGTCCAGCACGAACCGGGGACGCGGCCCGAGCACGTAGGGCACCCGGTCCTGCAGCATCAGCAACCCGGTCGGCAGCCGCGACACGTTCTCCATCCGCAGGTGGACCCGCGCCTCCGTGCCCGCGGGCACCCGCGACGGCGAGAGCCGCCGGGTGCCCGCGACCCGGTAGCGGGTGCGGACGAGCACCACCACACAGACCAGCGGCAGCGCGGCGAGCAGCAGCCCGACCCGCAGCAGATCGGCCTGGCCCAGCACATAGGCGCAGACCGCCGCGGCGACACCGGCCGCGAGGAAGGACCGCCCACGCGTGGTCAGCCCGCTCAGCGCGGCCCGCAGACCGCCTCTGTCGTCGCCGTCGTCCATGGCGGCCGGCCCCCCGGCCGTCATCACGCCCGCCGTACGCCGGGCTGCTGCCGGCCGTGCATCGGACGGTCCGGCCGGTGTTGGGGCTGCACCTGTGTGACGCCGCCACCGGCGGTCGGTACCGGTGTCCGCTGGAGGATCTCCAGTACGACCTGCTCGGCGGTACGGCGGTTCAGCTGGGCCTGCGCCGTCGGCAGCAGCCGGTGCGCGAGTACGGCGACCGCCAGGGCCTGCACATCGTCCGGCAGGCAGTAGTCCCGGCCGCTCAGCGCCGCGGAGGCCTTCGCCGCGCGCAGCAGATGCAGGGTGGCTCGCGGCGAGGCGCCGAGCCTGAGATCGGGATGGCCGCGGGTGGCCCCGACAAGCTCCACCGCGTACCGCCGCACGGCGTCGGCCACATGGACCGTCCGTACCGCGTCGATCAGCTTCACCACGTCATGGGCGTGCGCCACCGGCTGCAGATCGTCGAGCGGCGAGAGCCCGCCGTGCACATCGAGCATCTGCAGCTCGGCCTCCGCGCTCGGATAGCCGATCGACACCCGCGCCATGAACCGGTCGCGCTGGGCCTCGGGCAGCGGATACGTGCCTTCCATCTCGACCGGGTTCTGGGTGGCCACCACCATGAACGGGTCGGGCAGCTCGTACGTGTGCCCGTCGATGGTGACCTGGCGTTCCTCCATCGACTCCAGCAGCGCCGACTGGGTCTTCGGCGAGGCCCGGTTGATCTCGTCGCCGATCACGATCTGCGCGAAGATCGCGCCCGGCTTGAACTCGAAGTCGCGCCGCTGCTGGTCGAAGATTGACACACCGGTGATGTCCGAAGGCAGCAGGTCCGGTGTGAACTGAATGCGTCGCACCGAGCAGTCGATGGACCGCGCCAGCGCCTTGGCCAGCATTGTCTTGCCGACGCCGGGGACATCCTCGATGAGGAGATGTCCCTCCGCCAGCAGCACGGTCAGCGAAAGCCGTACGACCTCGGGCTTGCCCTCGATCACACTCTCCATCGACCTGCGCACCCGCTCCGCGGTCGTGGTCAGATCTGTGAGGCTCGCTCGATCGTCATAGGTCGTCACCCGGCCCTCCTCGGCCCTGCCCCACGCTCACCAGGAGCAGGGGATACCCCATTCACGGGCAGGCGCGCGTGCGGCGGCCCGGCCCACCCCGAAACACGGACACCCCTCCGGAAACGTCCGGCGAGATGTCACATGCGCATTCTTGTTGCCGTTACCGCTTCGTGTCACTCGCCTGTGGACAAGTGGGGGCGGTATGTCGGCTTCGGGTGGGGATATCGGCTCCGACGGGCACCCTCCCGGGCCGCCCGGACGGACACCGTCCGGGCGGTCAGGAGGTGGGAAGGATCTCGCGCAGCAGGCCGCTGGTCACATCGAAGACGAAGCCGCGGACGTCGTCGGTGTGCAGCAGGAACGGCGAGGTGCGCACGCGCTGCATCGACTGCCGTACGTCCTGGTCGGCGTCCGTGTACGCCTCGACCGCCCAGACCGGACGCTGGCCGACCTCCCGCTCCAGCTCCTGGCGGAACTCCTCGGTGATCGACTCCAGGCCGCAGTTCGTGTGGTGGATCAGTATGACGCTGCGAGTGCCCAGGGCTCGCTGGCTGATGGTCAGCGAACGGATGACGTCATCGGTGACCACACCGCCGGCGTTGCGGATGGTGTGGCAGTCGCCGAGCGACAGGCCGAGGGCGTCGTGCAGGTCGAGCCGGGCGTCCATGCAGGCGACCACGGCGACGCGCAGCACCGGCTTGGCGTCCATCCCCGGGTCCTCGAACGCGGAGGCGTACCGGGTGTTCGCCTCGACAAGGTGATCGGTGACCGTTCCTCCGGAGCGGGCCCGGTCGGCAGTGGGTGCGGAAGGCTCGGCGGGGGAGTGTGCGGAAGTCGGCATGGCTATGACGTTAGCCCTCACCAGGGGCTCCGTCGTGGTGCGGGAAGGAACAAAGAACGTCGACGAGGCTTGTTGTGAGGTAACCCACAAGCCTGCCGTCGTTGGTCCGGCCGGGTGAACAGAGGCCGGGGCGACGCGCTGCCGGGCTGATTGATCGGGAATCGATCGAATGGCAGGGTGGACTAAAGTGACGGGAAGTTACCGACACCCTGCACATCCCGTAGATTTCCCCCGTGTGTGCGGCGTACGTACGGTCCGGCCCTCTCCCGCTCGCCGGTCGACCGACGCCCCTTCCCCGGCGCCGGCCGACCTCCCCTTCCGAGCGGGCGGGGACCAGGCCGTACGTGGAGCCACCCGGGACCTGAGCCTGAGAGGGCACATGAGCCAGACCCGACACGTCCCGGTGATGCTCCAGCGGTGCCTGGACCTGTTGGCCCCGGCTCTGGAGGTGCCGGGCCCGCAGCAGCCCGTGGTCGTCGACTGCACCCTGGGGCTCGGCGGACACAGCGAAGCACTGCTCTCGGCCTTCCCCTCCGCGCGGCTGATCGCGCTGGACCGGGACAAGGAGGCGCTGCGGCTCTCCGGCGAGCGGCTCGCCCCGTACGGCGACCGGGCCACCCTGGTGCACGCGGTCTACGACGAACTGCCGGAGGTGCTCGCCAGGCTCGGCGTCCCGAAGGTCCAGGGCGTCCTGTTCGACCTCGGCGTCTCCTCCATGCAGCTGGACGAGGCCGACCGCGGCTTCGCGTACGCCCAGGACGCCCCGCTGGACATGCGCATGGACCAGACGACGGGCATCAGCGCCGCCGAGGTGCTCAACACCTATCCGGCGGGAGAGCTGGTACGGATCCTGCGGGCGTACGGCGAGGAGAAGCAGGCCAAGCGGATCGTCTCCGCGATCGTGCGCGAGCGCGAGAAGGAGCCGTTCAGCAACAGCGCCCGGCTCGTCGAGCTGATCCGCGACTCGCTGCCCCAGGCGGCCAAGCGCACCGGCGGCAACCCCGCCAAGCGCACCTTCCAGGCGCTGCGCATCGAGGTCAACGGCGAGCTCACCGTGCTGGAGCGGGCCATTCCGGCCGCCGTGCAGAGTCTCGCGGTCGGCGGTCGCATCGCCGTTCTCTCCTACCACTCGCTGGAGGACCGGCTGGTCAAGCAGGTCTTCGCGGCGGGTGCCGCCACCACGGCGCCGCCCGGCCTGCCGGTCGTGCCCGAGCGCTACCAGCCCCGGCTGAAGCTGCTGACCCGTGGCGCGGAGCTGCCCACGGAGGAGGAGGTCGCCGAGAACCGGCGTGCCGCCCCCGCCCGGCTGCGAGGCGCCCAGCGGATCCGCGAGGAGGAACGATGAGTGCCCGGCGACCGGGGACCCGGACACCGCAGACGCCGGGGGCGGCACGGTGAGCAGACCGGCCGCGCAGTTGAGAGGGCGGGCGGCGCGGCTCGCCCGGCTGATGCCGTCCGGGCCCAGCAACGCGGCCCGTACCCCCTTCGTCCTGCTGGTCGTGCTGCTTCTCGGCGGCGGGCTGATCACGCTCCTGGTGCTCAACTCGGCCCTCAACGAAGGATCGTTCAGGCTGAGCGAGCTGAAGAAGAAGACCACCCAGCTCACCGACGAGCAGCAGGCCCTCCAGAACGACGTCGACAACTACTCGGAGCCGGACGCCCTGGAGCGCCGCGCCCGCCAACTGGGCATGGTGCCCGGCGGCAGCCCCGCCTTCCTCGACCCGGACGGCAAGGTCCGTGGCGTACCCGCCGAGACGAGTGCCCAGCCGACCCCCACAGCACCGCCGCGGAAGCCCCGTACGTCCCCCGGCTCGCCCTCGGCGCCGGCCACCCCTTCCGGTACCGCTGTGACGCCCGGCCCCTCCGCAGCCCCGCCAGCCGGGCCGCGCGCCCCGGCAGACCAGCCCTCGACGAGCCCAGGCAGGTGACGCAGTGCCTCCCAAGGAACCACCGCGCCGCCGGGTCCCCGGGCCCGCGCGCCCCCGCGGCGCCGCCGGCGGCCAGGGACGCCCCCGGCCGGCCGGCCGCCGCCCGTCGTCCCCGGCCTCCCGCGGGCGGACGCCCCGCAGCCGCCCCGCGTCCCCGCTCCGCCTCGGCAGCCCGCGCCCCCGGCTCCGCCTGGTCAGCCTCGCCCTGACGCTCGTCATGCTGACGTTCGTCGTCCGGCTCCTCCAGGTCCAGGCCGTCGACGCCAACGCGTACGCGGCCAAGGCCAAGGTGAACCGCTACCTCAGCTACACGATCTCCGCCGAGCGCGGTCAGATCACCGACCGCAGCGGTATCGCGCTGGCCACCAGCGTCGACGCGTACGACATCACCGCCGACCCGTCGATGTTCACGCCCGAGTTCAGCAAGGTCCCCGACGCACCCCAGCAGGCTGCGGCCCTCCTTGCCCCGATCCTCGGCGCCGATGCCGCCGAACTGACCGCGAAGCTGTCCAAGAAGGGCCGCTACACCGTCCTGGCCCGCCGCCGGACCCCGCAGGTCTGGAACCAGATCAAGGACCTCAAGTCCGTCTTCGCCGAGAAGGCCACGAAGGACAAGGCAGCCGGTGGCCCCGGAGCCAATGTGCTGGCCGGGATCTTCCAGGAGTCGACCACCAAGCGGGTCTACCCCAACGGCGGGCTCGCCGCCGGGATACTGGGTTACGTCAACGCCGAGGGCAAGGGTGCGGGCGGCCTCGAATCGCAGCTGGACAAGGAGCTCGCGGGCGAGGACGGCAAGATCAAGTACGCCCAGTCCGGCGGTCGGCGGGTGCCCACCGCGGGCACCCAGGAGGTCCCGGCCGTCGCCGGGTCCGACATCGAGCTGACCATCGACCGCGACATCCAATGGGCCGCCCAGCAGGCCATCACCGACCAGGTGAAGAAGTCCAAGGCGGACCGCGGCTACGTGGTCGTGCAGAACACCAGGACCGGCGAGGTCCTCGCCATGGCCAACGCGCCGGGCTTCGACCCCAACGACCTCTCGCAGGCCGACGCGGCCTCGCTGGGCAACGCGGCGCTCCAGGACGTGTACGAGCCCGGCTCCACCAGCAAGGTCATGTCCATGGCCGCCGTGCTGGAGGAGGGGGTCGCGACCCCGGGCACCCATGTCACCGTCCCCAACCGGCTGCACCGCGGCGACCGGCTCTTCAAGGACGACATCGACCACCCCACCTGGTACCTGACGCTCAACGGCGTACTCGCCAAGTCCAGCAACATCGGCACCATCCTGGCCACCGGAGAACTCGGCAGGAGCCAGGCCGAGGCCAACCAGGTCCTCTACTCCTACCTGCGCAAATTCGGGATCGGCTCGCCGACCGGTCTCGACTACCCGGGCGAGACCCCCGGCATCCTAGCCAAGCCCAAGGACTGGTCGACCTCGCAGCAGTACACGATCCCGTTCGGCCAGGGACTCTCCCTCAACGCCATGCAGGCCGCCTCCATCTATTCGACGATCGGCAACGACGGGGTCCGTATCGCGCCCACGCTGGTACGCGGCACCAAGGGCCCCGACGGCCACTTCAAGGCCGCCCCCGCTCCCGAACGGACCCGGGTGGTCAGCGAGAAGACAGCCAGGACGCTCGCCGCCATGCTGGAGTCGGTGGTCGGTGACGAGGAGGGCACCGGAACGAAGGCCAAGATCCCCGGCTACCGCGTGGCGGGCAAGACCGGTACGGCCAACCGGGTCGACCCGGTCCGCGGCGGCTACCACGGTTACACCGCGTCCTTCGCGGGCTTCGCACCCGCGGACAACCCCCAGATCACGGTCTACTGCGCGATCCAGAACCCGACCAAGGGAAGCTACTTCGGCGGTCAGATCTGTGGGCCGATCTACAAACAGGTCATGGAGTTCGCTCTGAAGACCCTCCAGACCCCACCGTCCGGCAGCGAGTCAGCACGGCTGCCGGTGTCCTTCAAGCCCGGCGAGTGAACACGGGAAACCAGCCAGTGACAACCATCACCCCCGATCCCGGGAACCGGAACGGGAAGCACCAGAACCCCGGGCCCTCACTTCGCGGGAGGCCGGGTGCGCCCGGTACGCTCACCGCCGTGCCCCACGCTGATCAGTTCCAAACCACCCAGAAGGACGCCCCTGTGAACTACCCGGGAGCGCCCCGCCCGGATCGGCTCAGGCCGACACCCCTCGGTGAGCTGGCGGCCCGGCTGGGAGTCGAACCGCCGGGAACCGGCGAGGTCACCGGCATCACCCACGACTCGCGGGCGGTCCGCCCCGGTGATGTGTACGCGGCCCTGCCGGGCGCCCGGTTCCACGGCGCCGACTTCGTAGCCCAGGCGGCCGGTCTCGGCGCGGCGGCGGTCCTCACCGACCCGGCCGGCGCCGAGCGTGCCGCCGCCACCGGACTGCCGGTGCTGGTCACCGAGGACCCGCGCGGCCGGATGGGCGAACTCGCCGCTGAGATCTACGGACAGCCCGGTGCCGACCTCCTCCGGATCGGCATCACCGGAACCTCCGGAAAGACCACCACCGCGTACCTCGTCGAGGGTGGCTTCCGCGGCGCCGGGCGCGCCACCGGGCTGATCGGCACCGTGGAGACGCGGATCGGCGACGAGCGCATCAAGTCCGAGCGCACCACCCCCGAAGCCACCGATCTGCAGGCATTGTTCGCCGTCATGCGCGAACGCGGGGTCGACTCGGTGACGATGGAGGTCTCCAGCCACGCCCTGGTGCTCGGCCGGGTCGACGGCTGCGTCTTCGACGTCGCGGTCTTCAACAACCTCAGCCCGGAGCACATGGAGTTCCACTCCGGGATGGAGGACTACTTCCAGGCCAAGGCGCAGCTCTTCACCCCGCGGCGCAGCCGGCAGGGCGTCGTCAACTTCGACGACGAGTACGGCCGCAGGCTGATCACCGAGGCGTCCGTCCCGGTCGTCACCTTCTCCGCCGAGGGCCACCCGGACGCCGACTGGCGCGCCGAGGACGTCGAAGTGGGGCCGCTGGGTTCCACCTTCACCGTCGTCGGCCCCCAGGGCGAGCGGATCGCGGCCAGGGCGCCGCTGCCCGGCCCGTTCAACGTCGCCAACACCCTTGCCGCGATCGTCACGCTCGCCGTCGCGGGCCTGGACCCCCAGACCGCGGCCGACGGCGTCGCCGCCGTGCCGGGCGTCCCCGGCCGGCTGGAACGCGTCGACGCCGGACAGCCGTACCTCGCGGTCGTCGACTACGCGCACAAGACCGACGCCGTCCAGTCCGTCCTGCGTTCCCTGCGCAAGGTCACCAAGGGCAGGCTGCACATCGTCCTCGGCTGCGGCGGCGACCGCGACGTCACCAAACGCGGCCCGATGGGCGCCGCGGCGGCCCGCCTCGCCGACACCGCCGTACTGACCTCGGACAACCCCCGTTCCGAGGACCCTCTCGGAATCCTCGCCGCAATGCTCGCGGGCGCCGCCGAGGTGCCCGTGCACGAGCGCGGCGACGTCCTGGTCGACGCCGACCGGGTCGCCGCCATCGCCGCCGCAGTCGCCCGCGCCGAGCCCGGTGACACGGTGCTGATCGCCGGCAAGGGCCACGAGCAGGGCCAGGACATCCACGGCGTGGTCCGCCCCTTCGACGACCGCGTGGTCCTGCGCGCGGCCATCGAGCGTTCCCTGGGGCACAGCGGCACCGAGAGCGCCGCCCACCGCGCCCACACCCACGAGAACAACAGTCAGGGATGACCAAGTGATCGCCCTTTCCCTCGCCGAGATCGCCGAAATCGTCGGCGGGCAGTCGCACGACATACCCGATCCGGCAGCAACCGTCAGCGGGCCCGTCGTCATCGACTCCCGAGAGGTGAAGCAAGGCAGCCTGTTCGTCGCCTTCGTCGGCGAGCGGGTCGACGGCCACGACTACGCGCAGCGCGCCGTCGAGGCGGGCGCGGCAGCCGTGCTGGCCGCCCGCCCCGTCGGCGTTCCGGCGATCGTCGTCGACGACGTCGTGGCCGCACTCGGCGCGCTCGCCCGCGCCGTCGTGGGCCGCCTCGGCACCACCGTCGTCGCCCTCACCGGTTCCGCGGGCAAGACGTCCACGAAGGACCTCATCGCCCAGCTCCTCGAACGCAAGGGGCCCACCGTCTACCCGGCGGGCAACCTCAACAACGAGATCGGCCTGCCGCTCACCGCGCTGCGCGCCACGGAGGACACCCGCCACCTCGTGCTCGAAATGGGCGCACGCTACATCGGCGACATCCGTTATCTCACCGGTCTCGTCCCGCCCCGTGTCGGCCTCGTCCTCAACGTCGGCACCGCCCACATCGGCGAGTTCGGCGGCCGGGAGCAGATCGCCCAGGCCAAGGGCGAGATGGTCGAGTCGCTGCCCGAGGACGGCCGTGCCGTGCTCAACGCCGACGATCCGCTCGTGCGTGCCATGTCCCCCCGTACGAAAGCCCCGGTGCTGCTCTTCGGCGAAGCCGCGGATGCGGACGTACGGGGCGAGAACGTCCGTCTCACCGACGACGGCCGCCCCACTTTCAAGCTCCACACACCCACCGGGTGCAGCGACGTGACCATGCGCCTGTACGGTGAGCACCACGTGTCGAACGCGCTCGCCGCGGCCGCCGTCGCCCATGAGTTGGGCCTGTCCGCAGACGAGATCGCCGAAGGGCTCTCCGAGGCGGGCACCCTCTCCCGCTGGCGCATGGAGGTCACCGAGCGTCCGGACGGCGTGACGTTCGTCAATGACGCCTACAACGCGAACCCCGAATCCATGAGAGCAGCGCTGCGCGCGCTGGTCGCCATGGGGAAGGGCCGGCGTACGTGGGCTGTGCTCGGCCCCATGGCCGAGCTCGGCGACGCCTCGCTCGCCGAGCACGACGCGGTCGGACGGCTTGCCGTCCGGCTCAACGTCAGCAAGCTCGTCGCGGTCGGGGGCAGAGAGGCCTCCTGGCTGCGACTGGGCGCATACAACGAGGGTTCGTGGGGTGAGGAGTCGGTGCACGTGTCCGACGCACAGGCTGCCGTCGACCTGCTGCGCAGTGAACTGCGCCCGGGAGACGTCGTGCTGGTGAAGGCGTCCCGGTCGGTCGGCCTGGAGCAGGTCGTCATGACGCTGCTGGAGAACACGTCCGAGGGCGAGGTCGCCGGCCGATGAGGCAGATCCTCTTTGCGGGGGCCATCGGGCTCTTCCTGACCCTGGTCGGAACTCCGCTGCTGATCAAGCTGCTGGCCCGCAAGGGATACGGCCAGTTCATCCGGGACGACGGCCCGCGCACCCACGGGTCCAAGAAGGGCACGCCCACCATGGGTGGTATTGCCTTCATCCTGGCGACGATCATCGCGTACCTCGCGGCGAAGCTGATCACCGGCGAGGAGATGCGTTTCTCCGGTGTGCTGGTGCTCTTCCTGATGACCGGCATGGGTCTCGTCGGCTTCCTCGACGACTACATCAAGATCGTCAAGCAGCGTTCGCTCGGCCTGCGGGCCAAGGCGAAGATGGCGGGGCAGTTGATCGTCGGTATCGCCTTCGCGGTGCTCTCACTGCAGTTCGCCGACGCCCGCGGCAACACCCCGGCCTCCACCAAGCTGTCGTTCGTCGCGGACTTCGGCTGGTCGATCGGCCCGGTGCTGTTCGTCGTCTGGGCCCTGTTCATGATTCTCGCCATGTCCAATGGCGTGAACCTGACGGACGGTCTGGACGGGCTGGCCACCGGTGCGTCGGTGATGGTCTTCGGCGCGTACACCTTCATCGGGCTGTGGCAGTTCCAGGAGTCCTGCGCCAACGCGACGACCCTGACCAATCCCAACGCCTGTTTCCAGGTACGCGACCCACTGGACCTCGCGGTCGTCGCCTCGGCACTGATGGGCGCCTGCTTCGGCTTCCTGTGGTGGAACACCTCACCCGCCAAGATCTTCATGGGAGACACCGGTTCGCTCGCCCTCGGCGGCGCCCTCGCCGGCCTGGCGATCTGCTCCCGTACCGAGTTCCTGATGGCCATCCTCGGCGGCCTCTTCGTGATGATCACCATGTCCGTGGTCATCCAGGTCGGTTCCTTCAAGATGACCGGTAAGCGGGTCTTCCGGATGGCGCCGCTCCAGCACCACTTCGAACTCAAGGGGTGGTCCGAAGTCCTTGTCGTGGTCCGCTTCTGGATCATCCAGGGCATGTGCGTGATCGTCGGACTCGGTCTCTTCTACGCGGGATGGGCAGCCGAGAAGTGAGCAACCAGGACTGGCAGGGCAAGCACGTCACCGTCGCGGGACTCGGAGTGTCCGGAATCCCGGCGGCCAAGGTGCTGCACGGCCTCGGGGCCGTCGTCACGGTGGTCAACGACGGGGACGACGAACGGTCCCGTACGCAGGCCGCGGAGCTGGAGGCGCAGGGCATCACCGTGCGCCTCGGCGACGGGGCGACCCTGCCCGAGTCCACCGAGCTCATCGTCACCACCCCCGGCTGGAGGCCCGACAAGCCGCTCTTCGCCGCAGCCGCCGAGGCGGGCGTCCCGGTCTGGGGCGACGTCGAACTCGCCTGGCGGCTGCGCGGTCTGGACGGCAGGGAACCGGCACCCTGGCTCGCGGTCACCGGCACCAACGGCAAGACCACGACCGTACGGATGCTCGCCTCGATCCTGGAGGCGGCCGGGCTGCGCACCGCCGCCGTCGGCAACATCGGCGTCTCCCTCCTGGACGCCGTCCTCGGCGACGAGAAGTACGACGTACTCGCCGTCGAGCTGTCCAGCTTCCAGCTGCACTGGGCGCCCTCGCTGCGCGCCCACTCGGCGGCGGTTCTCAATCTGGCGCCCGACCATCTCGACTGGCACGGCTCCATGGAGGCGTACGTCGCGGACAAGGGCCGGATCTACGAGGGCAACCGCATCGCCTGCGTCTACAACGCGGCCGAGAAGGCGACCGAGGACCTGGTCCGCGCGGCCGATGTCGAGGAGGGCTGCCGCGCCATCGGCTTCACGCCGGGCACACCCGGCCCGTCCCAACTCGGCGTCGTCGACGGCATCCTCGTCGACCGCGCCTTCGTGGCCAACCGGCAGAAGCAGGCCCAGGAGCTCGCCGAGGTCACCGACGTCAACCCGCCGGCCCCGCACAACATCGCCAACGCCCTGGCGGCCGCGGCCCTGGCCCGCGCCTTCGGTGTCGAGCCCGCGGCCGTACGGGACGGACTGCGGGCCTTCCGCCCCGACCCGCACCGCATCGAGCACGTCGCGGATGTCGCCGGGGTCGCGTACATCGACGACTCCAAGGCCACCAACACCCATGCCGCCGTGGCCTCCCTCGCCGCCTACGACCCGATCGTCTGGATCGCCGGCGGCCTCGCCAAGGGTGCCGCCTTCGACGAACTGGTGACGGGGGCGGCCGGGCGGCTGCGGGGCGTTGTGCTGATCGGTCGCGACCGGGCGCTGATCCGCGAAGCCCTCGCGCGACACGCCCCCGAGGTCCCGGTGGTCGACCTCGGCCGGACCGACACTGGGGCGATGTCCGAGGCGGTCCACCAGGCTGCACGGCTCGCCCGGCCCGGGGACACCGTACTGATGGCCCCGGCCTGTGCCTCGATGGACATGTTCGTCAATTACAACAAGCGGGGCGAGGCGTTCGCGGACGCGGTCCGCGCGCTCGCCGCCGAGAGCGCCTGACGGGCCCGGCCTCCGCGCCGTACTGTCCCGGACGACCGGGTGCGGGCAGCCGCGCCACGGGCCCCGGCCCCAGGCTGCGGCCCCGGGCACGAGCACTGGAGGGGACAGCGACAATGCCGGCCGAAGAGAGCTCCGCCGCGCCCCGTGGGGACCGCTCACGGGGCGCGGCGACCAGCCGGGCGTTCATCCCGCCCCTCCTCGCGGGCGCGGGCCCCGGCGCACCGCTCGGTCCCGCCCTGCGGGTCAGGTCGGTCGCCGGCCCCCGGCGCCCCTCGGTGGCGCGCCCCAAGGGGCGCTCCACCGGCACCCCCCGTGCCCCGCGCGGCGGTGGCGTGCGGCGGATGTACGAGCAGGCACGCCGGGCCTGGGACCGCCCGCTGACCGCGTACTACCTGATCCTGGGGGCCGGCCTGCTGATCACCGTGCTCGGCCTGGTGATGGTCTACTCCGCCTCGATGATCAAGGCCCTGGAGCTGCACCTGCCGGGCTCCTACTTCTTCCGCAAACAATTCCTCGCCGCCGTCATCGGCGCCGGCCTGATGGCGCTCGCTGCCCGGATGCCCGTCAAACTCCACCGGGCGTTCGCCTATCCGCTGCTCATGGGATCCGTCTTCCTGATGGCGCTGGTCCAGGTGCCAGGGATAGGGATGTCGATCAACGGCAACCGGAACTGGCTCTATCTGGGCGGGCCGTTCCAGCTCCAGCCCAGTGAGTTCGGCAAGCTCGCCCTGGTCCTGTGGGGCGCGGACCTGCTCGCCCGTAAACAGGACAAACGGCTGCTGACGCAGTGGAAGCACATGCTCGTTCCGCTCGTTCCCGTCGCCTTCATGCTCCTCGGGCTGATCATGCTCGGCGGTGACATGGGCACTGCGATCATTCTCACTGCGATCCTGTTCGGACTGCTCTGGCTGGCCGGGGCACCCACCAGGCTCTTCGCCGGGGTGCTCGCGTTCGCCGGAATGATCGCGTTCGTGCTGATCAAGACCAGCCCGAACCGGATGTCCAGGCTCGCCTGCATCGGGGCCAGCGAACCAGGCCCGGGGGACTCCTGCTGGCAGGCCGTGCACGGGATCTACGCTCTGGCGTCCGGTGGATTGTTCGGTTCCGGGCTCGGTGCGAGTGTGGAAAAATGGGGTCAACTACCCGAACCGCACACCGACTTCATCTTCGCCATCACCGGGGAGGAACTGGGGTTGGCGGGGACACTGTCGGTGCTCGCCCTCTTCGCGGCTCTAGGCTATGCGGGTATCCGCGTGGCCGGACGCACGGAGGACCCCTTCGTGAGGTATGCCGCGGGAGGCGTGACCACCTGGATCACGGCGCAGGCCGTGATCAACATCGGTGCGGTGCTCGGCCTGCTGCCGATCGCCGGTGTCCCGCTCCCGCTGTTCTCCTACGGAGGGTCGGCCCTGCTGCCGACCATGTTCGCTGTCGGGCTGCTGATCGCGTTCGCGCGGGACGATCCCGCCGCGAAGGCGGCCCTGGCCATGCGGAGGCCCGGGGTGAGATGGAAGACGATGAGACGGCGCGTCAAGAAGCGTCCGTCCGGAGAGCGGTGAATTTCGGTGCATGTCGTACTCGCCGGTGGGGGGACCGCCGGCCACATCGAGCCCGCGCTTGCCCTCGCGGACGCCCTGCGCAGGCAGGACCCGACCGTGGGAATCACTGCCCTCGGCACGGAGCGCGGACTCGAGACCAGGCTCGTACCCGAGCGGGGGTACGAACTCGCCCTGATCCCGGCCGTACCGCTGCCGCGCAAGCCCACCCCGGAACTGATCACCGTCCCGGGACGGCTGCGCGGCACCATCAAGGCGGCCGAGCAGGTCCTGGAACGCACCAAGGCGGACTGCGTCGTGGGCTTCGGCGGCTACGTCGCCCTGCCCGGCTACCTCGCCGCCAAGCGGGTTGGGGTGCCGATCGTCGTCCACGAGGCCAATGCCCGGCCGGGCCTGGCCAACAAGATCGGCTCCCGGTACGCCCACGGGGTCGCCGTCTCCACCCCCGACAGCAAGCTGCGTGGTGCCCGCTACATCGGCATCCCGCTGCGCCGGACCATCGCCACCCTGGACCGGGCCCGGGTCCGCCCCGAGGCGCGTGCCGCCTTCGGCCTCGACCCCAACCTGCCGACGCTGCTGGTCTCCGGCGGCTCGCAGGGCGCCCGCCATCTCAACGAGGTGGTCCAGCGGGTCGCCCCGCTGCTGCAGCGCTCCGGGATCCAGATCCTGCACGTGGTCGGTCCGAAGAACGAATTGCCGCGTGTCGACAACATGCCCGGGATGCCGCCCTACATCCCGGTACCGTACGTGGACCGGATGGATCTCGCGTACGCGGCGGCCGACATGATGCTCTGCCGGGCGGGCGCGATGACCGTCGCCGAACTCTCCGCCGTCGGGCTCCCCGCCGCCTACGTCCCGCTGCCCATCGGCAACGGTGAACAGCGGCTCAACGCCCAGCCGGTGGTCAACGCCGGCGGCGGTGTGCTGGTGGACGACGCTGCGCTCACCCCCGAGTGGGTGCAGGGCAACGTCCTTCCGGTGCTCGCGGATCCGCACAGGCTGTACGAGATGTCCCGCGCGGCCGCCGAGTTCGGCCGCCGGGACGCCGACGACCTGCTCGTCGGCATGGTGTACGAGGCGATTGCCGCACGCCGAGGCGCGTGAGGCGGCAGACGGGTCCGGGGGCGGCGCCCCCGGACCCGGCATAAGGAGCGAGCGTGGCCGGACCGACGACCGCCCAGCGCGGTGCAGCCCAGCGGGAGGACTCCCCGGCCCGCCCGTCGCGCCCGCGCCCGCAGGGACGCAGAATGCCCAGCCGCAGACAGTTGATCGTGATCGGCGTACTGGTGCTGCTGCTCGGCTCCGGCGCCGTCTGGGCGCTCTACGGCTCTTCGTGGCTCCGTACCGAACAGGTCCGGATCAGCGGGGTCGACGTGCTGACTCCCGCCGAGGTGGAGGCCGCCGCGGCGGTGCCGATCGGTGCCCCGCTGATCTCTGTGGACACCGATGCCATCGCTGGCCGGTTGCGCCAGAAATTGCCCCGTATCGACTCGGTGGATGTCGCGCGGTCGTGGCCGCACGGAATCCGACTCGAGGTGACCGAACGACAGCCGGTCCTGTTGATGAAAAAGGACGCAAAGTTCATTGAAGTGGACGCGAAGGGCGTGCGCTTCGCAACAGTGGACAAATCGCCCGGTCATGTACCTTTGCTGGAATTGACGCCTGATCGGTCCGCGAGCCTGCGCCGCTTCGGCAGCGCCCGGTTGGTGCGGGAGGCTGTCCGGGTCGCGGGCGGCCTTCCGGGCGGCATCGCCAGGGATACCGAGGTCGTACGGGTCACCTCGTACGATTCGGTCTCGCTGGAGCTCACCCGGGGTCGGACGGTGGCCTGGGGCAGTGGTGAGGACGGGTCGGTGAAGGCGAGAGTCCTCGCCGCTCTCATGAAAGCCTCTCCCAAAGCGGGACACTTCGACGTGAGTGCACCCACCGCCCCTGCCGTGTCGGGTAGTTGACGCACATTTGGCCTGGCCAGCACCCTGGTTGGTCAGCGCTACGGGTGATCACATAGGGTGAAAAGAAAAACGGGAGGTTCGGCGTGTTCGTTGAACGGGCGCCGCTTGTCGACTTAGTGTCCTGTTCGGAAGAGTCCATGAAGCAGACACACTGGTAACCCTAAACTTCAACGTTAGGGTTCGGGTCGGCGTTTCGGACCGTCCCAATCGGCATCCGTCGTCGCGGCGGGACTACCGCGAAGCGACGACACGTAACTCGAGGCGAGAGGCCTTCGACGTGGCAGCACCGCAGAACTACCTCGCAGTCATCAAGGTCATCGGTGTCGGCGGCGGTGGTGTCAATGCCATCAACCGAATGATCGAGGTCGGTCTCAAGGGCGTCGAGTTCATCGCGATCAACACTGATGCGCAAGCCCTGTTGATGAGCGACGCCGACGTCAAGCTCGACGTCGGCCGCGAACTCACCCGCGGACTCGGCGCCGGGGCCAACCCGGCCGTCGGTCGCAAGGCGGCAGAGGACCACCGTGAGGAGATCGAGGAGGTCCTCAAGGGGGCCGACATGGTCTTCGTCACCGCCGGAGAGGGCGGCGGCACCGGCACCGGCGGCGCACCCGTCGTCGCCAACATCGCGCGCTCGCTCGGCGCCCTGACGATCGGCGTGGTCACCCGCCCGTTCACCTTCGAGGGCCGGCGACGCGCGAACCAGGCGGAGGACGGCATCGCCGAGCTCCGCGAAGAGGTCGACACCCTCATCGTCATTCCCAACGACCGGCTGCTGTCCATCTCGGACCGCCAGGTCAGCGTGCTCGACGCGTTCAAGTCGGCCGACCAGGTGCTGCTCTCGGGTGTCCAGGGCATCACCGACCTCATCACGACGCCGGGCCTGATCAATCTCGACTTCGCCGACGTCAAGTCGGTCATGTCCGAGGCCGGTTCGGCACTCATGGGCATCGGCTCGGCCCGCGGCGACGACCGCGCGGTGGCCGCCGCGGAGATGGCGATCTCCTCGCCGCTCCTGGAGGCGTCCATCGACGGCGCCCGCGGTGTCCTGCTCTCCATCTCCGGCGGCAGCGACCTCGGTCTCTTCGAGATCAACGAGGCCGCCCAGCTGGTGAGCGAGGCGGCGCACCCCGAGGCGAACATCATCTTCGGTGCGGTCATCGACGACGCGCTGGGCGACGAGGTCCGCGTCACCGTGATCGCGGCGGGCTTCGACGGCGGGCAGCCGCCGGCCCGGCGCGAGAACGTCCTGGGCGCGAACACCGCCAAGCGCGAGGAGTCGGTCGCGCCGGTCCGGACCGCCGAGCCCGTGCGCCAGACCGGCGGACTGGGTTCCGTGCCGCCGCGCGAGGAGCCCCCGGCCCAGGCCGAGCCCGTACCGGCGGTCAATGAGAGCCACCTGCCCCCGGTCACTCCGCCGCACATCCCGCCGGCCCGTCCCTACCAGGACTCCGCGGTCGAAGAGCTGGATGTTCCGGACTTCTTGAAGTGATAGGTCCGTATCACGCAGGTCCCGCAGCACCTTCAGTGTCCTCAGTGGATCGCGCGCACTTCGCCTTCACCGACAGGTGGGGCGGGGTGAGCGCCGCTCCGTACGAGGAGCTCAACCTCGGCGGCGCGGTCGGAGACGACCCCGCCGCCGTTCTGGCCAATCGGGAGCGCGCCGCGAGGGCCCTCGGTCTGGACCCGGCGCAGGTCGTCTGGATGAATCAGGTGCACGGTCGGGACGTCGCGGTGGTCGACGGCCCGTGGGGCGACGCCGCGGAGATCCCCGCGGTGGACGCGGTGGTGACCGCTCGGCGCGGGCTGCCGCTCGCCGTGCTCACCGCCGACTGCACCCCCGTACTGCTGGCCGACCCGGTCGCCGGGATCGCGGCGGCGGCGCACGCGGGCCGCCCCGGTCTGGTCGCGGGAGTGGTCCCCGCCGTGGTCGAGGCCATGGTCGGACTCGGTGCCGAGACCCACCGGATCATCGCCCGCACCGGACCGGCTGTCTGTGGGCGGTGCTACGAAGTCCCCGCGGGGATGCGCGCCGAGGTCGCCGAGAGCGTCCCGGCCGCTTGGTCCGAGACCAGTTGGGGCACCCCGGCCGTGGATGTCACCGCCGGGGTCCAGGCCCAGCTCGAAGCCCTCGGGGTCGAGGACCGGCAGGCATCGCCGGTCTGCACCCTCGAATCGGGCGATCACTTTTCGTACCGCCGCGACCGCACCACCGGGCGGCTCGCCGGATATGTCTGGTTGGACTGATAGGGCATGACGGATCGTAGGACTCAACTCGCCGAAAATCTGGCACGGGTGGAGGAACGCATTGCTTCCGCCTGTATCGCCGCCGGTCGCAAACGGGAAGAAGTGACCCTCATCGTGGTCACCAAGACCTACCCCGCGAGCGATGTGCGGATTCTGCATGAACTCGGTGTGCGTCATGTCGCGGAGAATCGTGACCAGGACGCGGCCCCCAAGGCAGCCGAATGTGCGGATCTGTCGCTCATCTGGCACTTTGTCGGTCAATTGCAGACGAATAAGGTTCGTTCTGTGGCGAGTTATGCCGATGTCGTGCAGTCAGTGGATCGAGTCAAACTGGTCACGGCCCTGTCGGCGGCGGCCGTGCGCGAGGAGCGCGAACTCGGCTGCCTCATCCAGGTCGCGCTCGACGCGGAGAGCGGCGAGCGCGGTGACCGGGGCGGTGTCGCGCCGGGCGGGATCGAGGAGTTGGCCGCCGCGGTCGACTCCGCACCCGGGCTGCGACTCGGCGGTCTGATGACCGTCGCGCCGCTCGCCGGACCGTACGCGGGACGGCAACGCGCCGCCTTCGACCGGCTGATGGAATTCTCATCCCGCCTGCGCGGGAACCATCCGGCTGCGAACATGGTCTCTGCGGGGATGAGCGCGGACCTCGAGGATGCGGTCGCGGCCGGAGCGACACATGTGCGCGTCGGTACGGCGGTACTCGGAGTCCGACCGAGGCTCGGGTAACGTCGCCAAGCAGGTCGGACCACAGCAGAAAATATGGTCATTCCCGCCTATGGCGGGCAGGCCTCAGTGGATCGCGGGGCACTTGGTGACAGATGCCGATCCACCACAGAGCGGAGGACTCAGAGCATGGCCGGCGCGATGCGCAAGATGGCGGTCTACCTCGGCCTCGTGGAGGACGATGGGTACGACGGTCCGGGGTTCGACCCCGATGACGAATTCGAACCCGAGCCGGAGCCCGAGCGCGACCGGCGGCGGCACCAGCCCGCGCATCAAGTGGAGCGGGAACGGGACGAACCGGTACGAGTGGCGCAGCCTCCCGCGCAGCGGGAGCCGGTTCAGATCCCGGCGGAAAGGGAGCGACCCGCCCGAATCGCACCCGTGGCATCCATCACACCTGAACGCCCGAACATGGAGAAGAACGCACCGGTGATCATGCCCAAGGTTGTGTCCGAGCGGGAGCCCTACCGCATCACCACGCTGCACCCCCGGACCTACAACGAGGCCCGTACCATCGGGGAACACTTCCGTGAGGGCACTCCGGTGATCATGAATCTCACGGAGATGGACGATACGGACGCGAAGCGACTTGTCGACTTTGCTGCAGGACTCGTCTTCGGTCTCCATGGCAGCATTGAGCGCGTGACGCAGAAGGTGTTCCTGTTGTCGCCTGCTAACGTCGATGTCACGGCGGAGGACAAGGCCCGCATTGCTGAGGGCGGATTCTTCAACCAGAGCTGAGAACACGACACCGGGAACGACCCGGCCGTAGGGCCGGAGCTACGAGAGCCAGGGGAGAGGGAAGCGCGAAATGGGCGTCGCACTGCAGGTTGTCTATATCGCGTTGATGTGTTTCCTCATCGTGCTGATCTTCCGGCTGGTCATGGACTACGTCTTCCAGTTCGCACGTTCATGGCAGCCCGGCAAGCCGATGGTGGTCATACTTGAGGCCACCTACACTGTCACGGATCCACCGCTCAAGCTTCTGCGGCGGTTCATCCCGCCGCTGCGTCTCGGGGGCGTGGCACTCGACCTGTCCTTCTTCGTTCTGATGATCATCGTCTACATCCTGATCAGCATTGTGACCAGGCTGTGAGCGATACGGTCTTGCCGACTGCCGACGACTACGTAGAGGTGAAGAAGAGATGCCGCTGACCCCCGAGGACGTGCGGAACAAGCAGTTCACGACCGTCCGCCTCCGAGAAGGCTATGACGAGGACGAGGTCGATGCCTTCCTCGACGAGGTCGAGTCCGAGCTGACGCGCCTGCTCCGTGAGAACGAGGACCTGCGCGCGAAGCTGGCCGCCGCCACGCGTGCCGCCGCGCAGAACCAGCAGCAGGGAATGCGTAAGCCGGAGCCGCAGGACCGGCCGGGGGCACCTGTGCCCGCCGCCATATCGGGTCCGCCGGTCCAGCAGCAGCCCCCGCAGATGGGTCCCCCCCAGCTGCCCGGTGGTGCTCCGCAGCTGCCCGCCGGTCCCAGCGGTCACGGTCCTGGTCCCCAGGGCCAGCACGGCCCCGGCCCGCAGGGCCCGCACGGCCCCGGTCCGATGCAGGGCGGTCCCATGGGTGGCCCGATGGGCGGCCCCATGGGCGGTCACGCCCCGCAGCAGCAGATGCAGCAGATGCAGCAGATGCAGCCGCCGCCGCAGATGCAGCAGCCCGGTCAGGGCCCCGGCGGCGACAGCGCCGCCCGTGTCCTGTCGCTCGCGCAGCAGACCGCCGACCAGGCGATCGCGGAGGCCCGTTCCGAGGCCAACAAGATCGTCGGCGAGGCGCGCAGCCGTGCCGAGGGACTGGAGCGGGACGCGCGTGCCAAGGCGGACGCGCTGGAGCGGGACGCGCAGGAGAAGCACCGCGTGGCGATGGGCTCGCTGGAGTCGGCCCGCGCGACGCTGGAGCGCAAGGTCGAGGACCTGCGTGGCTTCGAGCGCGAGTACCGGACACGGCTGAAGTCCTACCTGGAGAGCCAGCTGCGTCAGCTGGAGACCCAGGCCGACGACTCGCTGGCCCCGCCGCGGACCCCGGCGACCGCTTCGCTGCCGCCGTCGCCCTCGCTGGCTCCGGCCGGTGCGGGCGCCATGGGTCACACCATGGGGAGCGGCAACCACGGCGGTCACGGCAACCCGCCGATGGGCGGCAACCCGTCCATGGGCGGCGGGCCCTCGTACGGCGGTCAGCAGCAGATGTCGCCGGCGATGACCCAGCCGATGGCGCCGGTGCGGCCGCAGGCGCCGCAGCCGATGCAGCAGGCCCCGTCGCCGATGCGTGGGTTCCTGATCGACGAGGACGACAACTGAGCCCGGTGCGCGCGGTGAGCGCGTAGCCGTCGGCAGGCTGAGGGCCGGGCCCCGGGGTTTCCCCGGGGCCCGGCCCTTTCGCCGTGGACGGGGGCGTGGGCGGTGTGCGGATGGGGCGCTCCGGTGAGACCCGTTCCCTTCCTGTTCCTTCCCGCAGGCCGGGGCCGGGCTGCGCCGGGAGCACGCAGAAAGGCCCGCCCGGAACACCTGCTTGGGTTCCAGTGGTTGTCGAAACAGGGATCCGAGAGGGCCGCCCACCCACAGCCGCGAACACCTTGACGCCGGCGCGGCTCAGCTCAACGGCCGCCCACGCAAAACGCTCGGCTGGGAAACCCCGGCCGAGCGCCTGCATGAACTGCTCGCGGCCTGAACAACCGACCACGTGTTGCGACGACCCCTGGAAAGCGCCCTGTTCCGGGCGGGCCTTCGATGCGCCTGGGCTACTGCTCCGTCTTGCGGAGGCGGAACGTCAGGGACAGGCCCTCGTCCTCGAACGGCGCGCCGTACTCCGGGTCCGCCTCGCCCTGTGCGTAGTCCAGGGCCAGGACCTCGTCCGCGATCAGGGCCGCGTGCTCGGTCAGGGCCTCCACGGTGGCGGGGGAGGCCGACGTCCAGCGGACGGCGATACGGTCCGCGACGTCCAGGCCGCTGTTCTTGCGGGCCTCCTGGATGAGGCGGATCGCGTCACGGGCCAGGCCCGCGCGTCGCAGCTCCGGGGTGATCTCCAGGTCGAGGGCGACCGTCGCGCCCGAGTCGGACGCCACCGACCACCCCTCGCGCGGGGTCTCGGTGATGATCACCTCGTCGGGGGCGAGCGTCACCGTCTCGCCGTCCACTTCGACCGATGCCGTGCCCTCGCGCAGGGCCAGCGACAGAGCCGCCGCGTCGGCGTTCGCGACCGCCTTGGCCACCGCCTGGACGCCCTTGCCGAACCGCTTGCCGAGCGCGCGGAAGTTGGCCTTCGCGGTCGTGTCGACCAGCGAGCCTCCGACTTCGGAGAGCGAGGCGAGCGAGGAGACGTTCAGCTCCTCCGTGATCTGCGTGTGCAGTTCGGGGGAGAGGGACTCGAAGCCCGAGGCCGCGACCAGGGCCCGGGACAGCGGCTGACGGGTCTTGACGCCCGACTCGGCGCGGGTGGCCCGGCCCAGCTCGACCAGGCGGCGCACCAGCGCCATCTGGGTGGAGAGGGCCGGGTCGATGGCCCCGAAGTCCGCCTTCGGCCAGGCGGAGAGGTGGACCGACTCGGGGGCGTCCGGGGCGACCGGGGCGACCAGGTCCTGCCAGACCCGCTCGGTGATGAACGGGGTGAGCGGGGCCATCAGCTTGGTCACCGTCTCGATGACCTCGTGCAGCGTGCGCAGGGCCGCCTTGTCGCCCTGCCAGAAGCGGCGGCGCGAGCGGCGTACGTACCAGTTGGACAGGTCGTCGACGAACGCGGACAGGAGCTTTCCGGCGCGCTGGGTGTCGTAACCCTCCAGAGCCTGCGTGACCTGATCCACCAGGGCGTTCAGCTCGCTCAGCAGCCAGCGGTCCAGGATCGTGCGGTCCGCCGCGGCCGGGTCGGCGGCGGTGGGCGCCCAGTTCGACGTACGGGCGTACAGGGCCTGGAAGGCGACCGTGTTCCAGTACGTCAGGAGGGTCTTGCGGACGACCTCCTGGATCGTGCTGTGGCCGACGCGGCGCGCCGCCCACGGGGAGCCGCCCGCCGCCATGAACCAGCGCACCGCGTCCGCGCCGTGCTGATCCATGAGGGGGATCGGCTGAAGGATGTTCCCGAGGTGCTTGGACATCTTGCGGCCGTCCTCGGCGAGGATGTGGCCCAGACAGACCACGTTCTCGTAGGACGACTTGTCGAAGACCAGCGTGCCGACCGCCATCAGCGTGTAGAACCAGCCGCGGGTCTGGTCGATGGCCTCCGAGATGAACTGCGCCGGGTAGCGGCTCTCGAAGATCTCCTTGTTCTTGTACGGGTAGCCCCACTGCGCGAAGGGCATCGAGCCCGAGTCGTACCAGGCGTCGATCACCTCCGGGACGCGGTACGCCTCCAGCTGGCAGTTCTCGTGCGAGCAGGTGAACGTGATCTCGTCGATGAACGGGCGGTGCGGGTCGAGGCCGGAGAGGTCGGTGCCGGCCAGCTCGCTCAGCTCGGCGCGCGAGCCGACGCAGGTGAGGTGACTGTCCTCGCAGCGCCAGATCGGCAGCGGGGTGCCCCAGTAGCGGTTGCGGGACAGCGCCCAGTCGACGTTGTTGTTCAGCCAGTCACCGAAGCGGCCGTGCTTGACCGAGTCGGGGAACCAGTTGGTCTTCTCGTTCTCATCGAGCAGCCGGTCCTTGATGGCGGTCGTACGGATGTACCAGGACGGCTGCGCGTAGTAGAGCAGCGCGGTGTGGCAGCGCCAGCAGTGCGGGTAGCTGTGCTCGTACGGGACGTGTCGGAAGAGCTTGCCGCGGGCGGCCAGGTCCTCGGTGAGCGCCTCGTCGGCCTTCTTGAAGAAGACGCCGCCGACCAGCGGCAGGTCCTCCTCGAAGGTGCCGTCGGGGCGGACCGGGTTCACGACGGGGAGGCCGTACGCCTTGCAGACGACGAGGTCGTCGGCGCCGAAGGCGGGTGACTGGTGGACCAGACCCGTGCCGTCCTCGGTCGTCACGTACTGCGCGTTGACGACGTAGTGGGCCTCGGCCGGGCTGTGTCCATCGCTTCCCTCGCTGACGCTCGGGAAGTCCACCAGGGTGAACGGACGCTCGTACGTCCAGCGCTCCATCTCGCGGCCGGTGAAGGTCTGGCCGGTGGTCTCCCAGCCCTCGCCCAGCGCCTTCTCGACGAGCGGCTGCGCGACGACGAGCTTCTCCTCGCCGTCGGTCGCGACGACATAGGTGACGTCGGGGTGCGCGGCCACAGCGGTGTTGGAGACCAGGGTCCAGGGAGTGGTCGTCCAGACGAGGAGGGAGGCTTCGCCGGCCAGCGGGCCGGAGGTGAGGGGGAAGCGTACGAAGACCGACGGGTCGACGACCGTCTCGTAGCCCTGGGCCAGCTCGTGGTCGGACAGGCCCGTGCCGCAGCGGGGGCACCAGGGGGCGACGCGGTGGTCCTGGACCAGCAGGCCCTTGTTGAAGATCTCCTTCAGCGACCACCACACCGACTCGACGTACTCGGGGTCCATCGTGCGGTACGCGTCGTCGAGGTCGACCCAGTAGCCCATCCGGGTCGTGAGCTCGGTGAACGCGTCGGTGTGCCGGGTCACGGACTCGCGGCACTTGGCATTGAACTCGGCGATGCCGTACGCCTCGATGTCCTTCTTGCCGTTGAAGCCCAGCTCCTTCTCGACCGCGAGCTCGACCGGCAGTCCGTGGCAGTCCCAGCCGGCCTTGCGGCCGACGTGGTAGCCCTGCATGGTGCGGAAGCGGGGGAAGACGTCCTTGAAGACGCGGGCCTCGATGTGATGGGCGCCGGGCATGCCGTTGGCGGTCGGCGGACCCTCGTAGAAGACCCACTCGGGGCGGCCCTCGGACTGTTCGAGACTCTTGGCGAAGACCTTGCTCTCGCGCCAGAAATCGAGCACGGCGTGCTCCAGCGCGGGCAGGTCGACCTGGGCGGGCACCTGGCGGTACTGCGGCGATGTCATGGGCGGACTTCCTCCGGCGGACGTTTTCCACTTCCGTCGGAGGGACGAGGGCCTCATCGGCTCCCGCGGTACCACCCTCCTTGGCCCCGGGTGTGTGCCCGTGGCCCCCTCATTGGGGTCGCGATGCCGGTTCTACTTGCCTTGCGGCGTTCTTCCGACGGCTCCGGGTGATCTTCACGACGCGCTCGCCCCCGGGCTCCCACCGTCCCCGGGTCGCTCCTGGCTGCGTACGACGCTACTCGTCCCATCCACGCCTCTCGCTGTGGCCAGTGTACGGGCCCGTCCGGGCGACGGCCGACCGGTTTAACCCGTGGGGCGGGGCGTGACCCGAATGGGCAGACGCGGGCGTACGGAGTCCCGGCGGGGGACAGGAGGCGGATTACCCGGCGGGGAGCTGGGCACAACGGATTCAGACGCGTCGGCATCCGGACACGGGGAGGGGCGATTCGGCGGCGTGCCCCGTTGCCGCGGGGCTGGGGTCGATTTATCGTCCCAGCACGATTCGCGTGCAAGATCACAATATGTGAAGGGGCCGCGGCCATGGTGGCGAAGAAGACCGCCGCGAAGAAGTCGGCGTCAGCGAGATCCACGGGTGCGGCGGCCGGGAGCACGAGCGCAGAGGCTGCCAAGAAGGCCGCAACGAAGAAGACCGCAACGAAGAAGACCGCCGCGAGGAAGACCGCGGCCCGGAAGAGGACGGCGCCCGCCGAGCACGCGGTTGCCGAGCACGCGGCGTCGGCCGAGAAGGCGCCTGCGAAGAAGAGCGCGGCCGACAAGGCTTCGAAGAAGGCCGCTGCGGCGGCCACGGAGGCGGCCGAGGCCGCCGAGCAGACGGGAGCCCACACGGTGGTAGCCAAGAAGAGCGCGGCCCGGACCCGCACCCCCGGCAAGGGCGCCGGGCCCGTGCCCCCGGCCCGCGGAGTCGCCACGGCAGTCCCCGGCGAGCTGGCGGTCCGGCCGGGTGAGGACCCCTGGACGCCGGCAGAGGTCGAAGAGGCGCGGTCCGTGCTGAGCAGCGAGATCACGCGGCTGCGCAATGAGCTGGAGGCAGCGAGTGCCGCGCTCGCCGGGCTGATGCGCGACTCCGGCGACGGGGCGGGTGACGACGAGGCGGACACCGGCACCAAGAACATCACCCGCGAGCACGAGATGTCGCTCGCCGCCAATGCCCAGGAGATGCTGGACCAGACCGAGCGGGCGCTGGCCCGGCTCGACGCCGGGACATACGGGCTGTGCGAGGTCTGCGGCAATCCGATCGGCAAGGCACGGATGCAGGCGTTCCCCCGCGCCACGCTCTGCGTCGAGGACAAACAGAAACAGGAGCGACGCGGTTGATCCGAGGCGGTGTGTCGTACCCTCGTCCTCAGTCAGGAACCTAGGGTTGAGGGACTCACGTGGCAGAGGCGGAGCGCATCATCGGTACGCCGGACATCCCCGATGCTGAGGGGACCGAAGGGGACGAGGCCGGTGGCCGGGTCGAGGAGGCCGCTCCGAGCAGGGGCAAGCGGAAGATCGCGGTGCTCTTCGTCGTGGCCGCCTTCGCCTTCCTGCTCGACCTGATCAGCAAGGTGCTCGTGGTCGCGAAGCTGGAGCACCACCCTCCGGTCGAGGTCATCGGCAACTGGCTGAGGTTCGAGGTGATCCGCAACTCGGGCGCCGCGTTCAGTGTCGGCGAGGCGTACACGGTCATCTTCACCGTCATCGCGGCCGCCGTGATCGTCGTGATCGCCCGGATCGCCCGCAAGCTCTACAGCCTGCCGTGGGCCATAGCGCTCGGTCTGCTGCTCGGCGGAGCGCTCGGCAACCTCACCGACCGCCTGTTCCGCGCTCCCGGCACCTTCCAGGGCGCGGTGGTGGACTTCATCTCCGTCGAACACTTCGCCGTCTTCAACCTGGCGGACTCCGCGATCGTCTGCGGGGGCATCCTGATCGTGCTTCTCTCCTTCAGGGGCCTGGACCCCGACGGCACCGTGCACAAGGACTAGCGGGCGCAAGGCATACTCGGTCAGGTGAGTACGTATCCCGAGGTCCGCACCCTGCCCGTACCCGACGGTCTGGAGGGCGAGCGTATCGACGCCGCCATTTCCCGGATGTTCGGTTTCTCCCGCACCAAGGCCGCCGAGCTGGCCGCTGCCGGGAAGGTGCAGGTGGACGGTTCGGTGGTCGGGAAGTCCGAGCGGGTGCGGGGCGGTGCCTGGCTGGAAGTGGAGATGCCGCAGGCACCCGCTCCGGTGCATATCGTCGCCGAGCCCGTCGAGGGCATGGAGATCGTGCACGACGACGACGACATCGTCGTGATCGTGAAGCCGGTCGGGGTCGCCGCCCACCCGAGCCCCGGCTGGACCGGCACGACCGTCATCGGTGGTCTCGCCGCTGCCGGATACCGGATCTCCACGTCCGGAGCGGCCGAGCGCCAGGGCATCGTCCACCGTCTCGACGTGGGCACCTCCGGGCTGATGGTCGTCGCCAAGTCCGAGCGCGCCTACACCCTGCTGAAGGCGCAGTTCCGCGACCGGGTCGTCGAGAAGAAGTACCACGCACTGGTGCAGGGCCACCCGGATCCGATGAGCGGCACCATCGACGCCCCCATCGGGCGCCACCCCAACCACGACTACAAGTGGGCCGTCACCGCAGACGGCAAGCCCTCCGTGACGCACTACGACCTCATCGAGGCCTACCGCGCCGCCAGCCTTCTGGACATCAAGCTGGAGACGGGCCGCACCCACCAGATCCGGGTCCACATGTCCGCCCACCGCCACCCCTGTGTCGGTGACCTGACCTACGGCGCCGACCCGACGATGGCCAAGCGCCTCGGCCTGACGAGGCAGTGGCTGCACGCCGTCCGGCTCGGCTTCGAGCACCCCGCCGACGGCAGCTGGGTGGAGTTCTCCAGCAACTACCCCGCCGACCTCCAGCAGGCCCTGGACAAGATCACCGCGGAGAGCGAATGAGCCGCGCGCCTGCCCCGTACACCACCCGTACCGTCGTCGACGAGCGGGACCGCGCCGCCTGTTTCCAGGTCCGCAAGGATGTGTTCGTCGGCGAGCAGAACGTGCCCGAGGAGATCGAGTACGACGCCTACGACGCGGACGCGGTGCATGTGATCGCCGTCGCGGCGGACGGTTCGGCGCTCGGTACCGGGCGGCTGCTGCACGGCCCGGCCGCGGTGGCCAAGACCGGCACGGACCTCGCCGTCGGTTCGCTCGGCCGGCTGGCGGTGGTCAAGCGGGCGCGCGGCCTCGGTGTCGGCGTGGCGCTGGTGAGGGCCATCGAGGACGCGGCCCGCGAGCTGGGTCTGGCCGCCGTCGACCTCCATGCCCAGACCCATGCGCTCGGCTTCTACGAGCGGCTCGGGTACGCGGCGTACGGTCCCGAATTCCCGGACGCGGGGATCCCGCACCGCGCCATGCGACGCACTCTGCAGGACTGACGCACTTCGCAGGACCGGGGGCTCTCGTTCGGACCCCGCCGGGCTCGCGGGGCCCGGCACCGATCCGGCTCGACCGGACGAAGGACCCCGGAGCCGGGCCCCGGCGCAGGGGTGCCGCTCCGGTCGTACGGACGCGGCGGCACCCCGGCGGTCGTCAGGGGCGGTCCGGCAGACCCCAGCGGGTCCACGTACCGTTCGACGGCACGTCGCGCGGTTCTGTCCCGGAGGAGCGCGCACCGTGCGCAGTGACCACCGCCGTGCCACCGCGCGGCAGGCTCAGGGCGATCCGGCCCGGCCCGGTCTCCCGCCAGCGCAGCGGTCGCCCGTGTGCGTCGCGCACGTCGATCCGGCCCGTGATCGAGTGGTCCAGGGTCAGCGGCGCGCCCGCTTCGCTGTGCACCCGTACCCAGCGCGTGGCACCTCCGGAGCGGTCCGCGTCCACGAGGAACGCGCCCTGGGTGCGCAGGGAAGCGATCGACGCGTCCGCCCAGCGGTCCGAGACGGAGGGGAAGACCCTCACGACTCCCTCGTGGCTCTGCACCACCATGTCGAGCATCGACTGGGCCGCGGACAGCGGACTTTCCAGGGCGAGGTTCTTGCCCTCCCTGTACATGGTGTTGACCGTCATCTGGCAGTCCGCGACCACCTTCAGATCGGTGAAGAAGGTCAGGAAGTCGAGAGCCTTCTCCGGCTCGTCCATCACCGAGTACATGGACGAGGCGGTGGCGTAGCTGTAACCGTGCCACAGCTGCTGCATGGAGACCCAGTGGTCCATGGAGCGCCGCATCACCCCGCGGTCCCCGGTCCGGTCCCAGTTGCGCTCGCGCAGCGGATAGAGCCAGAGCAGATGCGAGTGATGGCGGTGCGAGTCCGCGAGCGGGACGTCCTTGCCGATCATGACGCCGGCCACCGGGTCCTCGGCGTACGGGGTGAGCCTGCGGTCGATGTCCTGCCAGCGCTTCAGCCGGGGGTCGGCGTTGCGCAGCAGCTTCGCGGAGGCGATGAGGGTGCGCACGCCCCAGCGGACGAGCGAGAGGTCGTAGGTGCAGTCCGCGGCGTTGGCGTACTCGGGGGAGCGGGTCTCCAGCAGATGCAGTCTGCCGTCGGGGCCCTCGTGCAGGAAGTGGGCGTAGAAGTTGATGGCCTTCGCCAGGATCGGGTACACCACGTCGCGCAGCACGGACAGGTCCATCGAGTGCCGGTAGGACTGCCAGACGTTGTGCAGGGCCCAGGTGAGATTGCCGAAGTTGTCGGAGACGTGGTCCGAGCCCGGGGCGCCGACGTCGTACGTGTCCCCCGCGCGCAGCTGCCAGTCGGAGGGGTGGCCCAGCGCGTAGCTCTCGCCGTCGCGGTAGTCGACGGGGACAGAGGCCGGGAGGTTGTGCTCGAAGCGGCGGAAGGCGCCCGTCACCGAGTCGAGTTCGGGGTGGTTGGAGCCGTGGACGGGTGCCATGCCGATCTGGACGTTGAGGTTCCACCAGACCGCGGTCCAGTTGTTGCCGACCTCGGGGAACCACGGGCCCCATTCGGAGATCGTCGGGCCCTCGGCCCTGGTCGACGCGGCGAGCTTGTAGAGCTGGATGAGGTAGAAGCTCTGCAGCCGCTTGTCCGGCACGGAGAGGAAGCTGCGCCGGTAGTACGCATGCCACCAGCCGCGGTGTCGGTCCACCAGTCGGTCGAGGTCGGTGGCGAGGGTGCGGTCCACGGCACGGAGCGCGGCGGTCGTCGCCTCCGACACCCGGCCGGGAAAGCGGTACACGAGGTGTGCGGCGAGCAGCCGGCCGGTGCCCTCGCGGCGTTCGCGCCAGGCGGTGGTCCAGCCGCCGCCCGCGAGCAGCGGCTGCTCGACGAAGCCGTCGCCGACGCGCGGGTCCGGGTTGGGCGTGTAGTCATCCGGCTTGCCGCTGTTGCGGGTGGTGGCCGCCTGCAGCCACTGGAAGGACCAGGCGGCGGACTCCTCGCCGGGGGAGGGCCGGGTGGAGATCAGCAGGGCGCCGGTGTCGTTCTGGACGAGGGCGGAGAAGGCCAGCGAGCCGCGGCTGGTGGTGACCGTGCCGCGCAGCTCGGCGTCGTACGGATCCAGGGTCCAGTCGACGCCGGTGATCTCCCCGGCCAGGGTCAGGGTGAAGTACCCGATGGGAAGGCGGGAGAAGCCGATGCCGCCGCGCCACTGGCCGCGCTGGTCCTGCACCTGGCTGTGACTGAGCATCAGCTTCAACGTGTTGGCGGTCTTTCCCGCGTAGAGCTGGGCGCCGAGGTAGCCGTTGGCGAGGAAGGGTGCCTGCTGCCAGCCGGTGGGGAGGGTGCGCCAGGTCATGGCGGCGTCCCGGACGGTCGTCTCGTGGACGTCGGCCCCCGGGCGGCCTGCCGGGCCGGGGGCCGACGCGGCCCATGCGGTGCGGGAGCCGGCGAGCCAGAGCGCGGATGTTCCGGCAGCGGCGCCGACGAAATGCCTTCGGGAGAACGTGGTCACGTGGTTTCTCCTGCCAGTCATGTACGTGGTGCGGATTCCTGTCCCTGAATCACGCATGCCGCATACTGCCCGCCCCGGAGAGGCAGCGGAAGAGGGGTGACCGCATAAACATCGGAGGAATGGTCCGCCGGTGAGGACTGTGAAGGGGGTGTTGTCCGGATTACGGGCCTTGCGTGGCAGGCTTGAAACCCCACGTCGGCCGATCGCGGTGGCCGGCTCACCACGCCCCGGAAGGCACCTCGTGGACCAAATGGCACTGCTCCTCCTGCTGTTGCTCGGAGCTGTGGTCACGGTGCCACTGGGGGAACGTCTGGGGCTGCCCGCGCCGGTGCTGATGACGCTCGCCGGAGTCGGCATGGCGTTCCTCAGCTTCGTGCCGAATGTGGACATCCCGCCCGAGATCATTCTTCCCGCGCTGCTGCCCCCACTGCTTTACGCCTCCGTGCAGCGCACTTCCTGGCGGCAGTTCGCCGCCAATAAACGACCGATCTTTCTGCTGGCCGTGGCGCTGGTCTTCATCACGACGGCCGCCGTCGCCGCGGTGGCCAACGCGATAGTCCCCGGGCTGCCCATCGCCGCCGCAGTGGCGCTCGGAGCGCTCGTCGCCCCGCCCGACCCCGTCGCGGCGACGGCCGTCGCGGGCTCGGTCGGGCTGCCGCGCAGGCTCGTCTCCATCCTGGAGGGCGAGGGGCTGTTCAACGACGTGACCGCGATCGTGCTCTACCACGTGGCGATCGCCGCCGCGGTGAGCGGTACGTTCTCGTTGCCGGAGGCCTTCGGACTGCTCGTCCTCTCCGCGGTCGTCGCCGTGGCCGTGGGCCTCGCGCTCGGCTGGATCACCATCAAGCTCATGGGTCTGCTCGGCGACGCCACGCTCCAGGTCGGCCTCACCCTGCTGGTGCCGTTCGTGAGCTATGTGCTCGCGGAGGAGCTGATGGGATCGGGTGTCCTCGCCGTCCTCACCACCGCGCTCTTCCTCGCCGAGCACACCGCCGACGCCGACGACGTCCTCGGGCGGCTCACCGGCCGCAGCTTCTGGGAGATCGTCGACACCCTCGTCACCGGAGTCGCCTTCGGACTGATCGGCCTCGAACTGCACAACGTCTTCGGGACGGCCGACGGCCGTCAGCTCCAGATGCTCGGCTGGGGTCTGGCCGTCGTCGCGGTCGTCGTCGGGGTACGACTGCTGTATCTGCTCCCGGCGACCTGGCTCGCCAAACGGCTGCACACCCGGCGCGACGTCAGCGAGGACATCCCCACCAGCTGGCGGGAGACCGTCGTCATGTGGTGGTCCGGGATGCGCGGCGTCGCCTCGGTCGCGCTGGCGCTGGCGATCCCGCTGAAGACGGACGACGGGAAGCCGTTCCCGGGACGCGACGAGATCGTCTTCATCGCCTTCGCCGTGATCACGGCCACGCTCGTCGTCCAGGGACTCACCCTGCCGTGGCTGGTCCGCACGCTCCGGGTCCGGGCGGACACGGACGTCGAGGAGGCGCTGGAGAAGGACCTCGCGATCCGCGCCGCGAAGGCCGCGAAGCAACGGCTCAAGGAGATCCAGGAGGTCGAGGAGTTCCCGGAGGAAGTCGCGGAACGGCTGCAGCGGTTGGCGTACGACGTGGGGGCGCGGATCAGTCCCGACATGGTCGACGAGGAGCGCCGCGAGGCGTACGCGAAGCGCGCCGAACGCTTCCGGGCGGTCAACCGCGTCCAGCGCGAAATGATGTCGGCCGCCCGCCACGCGGTGCTGTCGGCCCGCAACGAGGCGGGTACGGACCCGGAGATCGTCGACCGGGTGCTGCGACAGCTGGATGTACGCAGTCTGCGGTGAGGCGGTGCCCGCGGTGGGTCGGCCCGCGCGCCGGCGCCCGCTGGAACGTGTGGCGGATCAGCCGCGTCCCGTGCGCGGCGACCTGTCACGGTCGGCCGGTTTCTCGTTCGTCGGGTGGGACGGGTTCGGCCACTCGTCACCGGGCGGAAGCGTCGCGGGCGCCGTCGCGATCCGTGGCAGCGCGTACGGATGGTGGTCGCGCAGCCAGCCGATGAGCTGCTCCCGGACGGCACAGCGCACCGTCCAGATGTCGTCCGCGTCCTTCGCCGTGACCACCGCGCGGACCTGGATCGTCGACGGTGTGGTGTCTGTGACCGCCAGGGACCAGTTGCGTCCGTCCCAGGCGGCGCACTCGCCCAGGATGTCCCGCAGCTGCTCGCGCATCGCGGCGACCGGGGCCGAGTGGTCGAGGTGGAAGAAGACCGAACCGGTCATCTGGGCACCGCCGCGCGACCAGTTCTCGAACGGTTTGCTGGTGAAGTAGGAGACCGGCATCGTGATCCGCCGCTCGTCCCAGGTCCGTACCGCGAGAAAGGTCAGCGTGATCTCCTCGATCGTGCCCCACTCGCCGTCCACCACCACCGTGTCACCGATCCGCACCATGTCGCCGAACGCGATCTGCAGCCCCGCGAAGAGGTTGCCGAGCGTCGACTGGGCCGCGATGCCCGCGACGATGCCGAGGACACCGGCCGAGGCCAGCATCGAGGTGCCGAACGTCCGCATCGCCGGGAACGTCAGCAGCATCGCGCCGACCGCGACGACCGCCACGATCGCCGTGACCACCCGCTGGATCAGCGTCACCTGCGTACGGACCCGCCGCACCCGCGCCGGATCGCGGGTGGTCGCCGCGTACCGGGCGTAGACGGAATCGACCACGGCCGCCGCCATCCGCACGACCAGCCAGGCCGACGCGCCGATCAGCACCAGTGTGAGCACCTGGCCGATCCCCGCCCGATGGTCGTCGACCGGTTCGAGCCGGGTGTGGGTGTACGTGCCCCTCAGCAGCGCCGTGCACAGGGTCAGCTGGAGCGGTATCCGGCAGCGCCGCAGCAGACCCCACAACGGCGTCTCCCGGTGGCGGTCGTCGGCCCGTCTGAGCAGCAGATCGACCAGCCAGCCGACTAGCAGCGTGATCACGACCGCGCCACCGGCCACGATCACCGGACGCAGCACGCTCTCCATCCCGTCGCTCTCCATGCTCTCGACCGTAGCTGGCACCATGGGCCTCATGAACATCATGCTTTTCCACTCGACGTTCGGTCTGCGCCCCGCGGTGCACGCTGCCGCCGACCGGCTGCGCGCCGCCGGGCACGAGGTGCACGTGCCCGATCTCTTCGAGGGACACACCTTCGAAACCGTCGAGGAGGGCCTGGCCTTCAAGGAAGAGGTGGGCAAGGACGAACTGCTCAGGCGGGCCGTGCTGGCCGCCGCGCCCTACTCCGACCGGGGCCTGGTGTACGCCGGGTTCTCCTTCGGCGCGTCCACCGCGCAGACTCTGGCGCTCGGCGACGAGAAGGCGCGCGGTCTGCTGCTGTTCCACGGCACCTCGGACATCGCGGAGAACGCCTCGGTGGACGAGCTGCCCGTACAGCTGCATGTCGCGGACCCCGACCCGTTCGAGACGCACGACTGGCTGAACTCCTGGTATCTGCAGATGCAGCGGACCGGTGCCGATGTCGAGATCTACCGCTACCCGGGGGCGGGCCATCTCTTCACGGACCCCGAACTGCCCGACTTCGACCAGGCGTCGGCCGAGCTGGCCTGGAAGGTCTCGCTCGGATTCCTCGCCACGCTGTGACCGTTTGTGGATCGGGTCGACACCGGACTTGTTGGTGCAGGTGTCGCGTCCGGTCGGGCAGGCGTACGCCGCGCTCGCCTCGGCCGGGGTGTCGGTGACGTAGTCGCCGTTGCCGTTGCAACCGCCCTGGAAGGTGTGGTACAGCCCCATCCAGTGGCCGACCTCGTGGGTGGCGGTGTCGCCCTCGTTGTAGTTGGTGGCCGACCCGCCGGGCAGCGAGGCGTCCAGGATGACGACGCCGTCCATGCTCGGGCTGGACGTGTAGGAGCTGGGGAAGGTGGCCCAGCCCAGCAGGCCGCCGCCGAGGTTGGCGGTGTAGATGTCGAGCGCGTTCTTGCCGCCCTTGCGCAGCGTCGACTTCATCGACTTCTCGGCGGCGGAGCCCGACGAGAGGTTGTACCAGGAGGCGTTGTCCGTGTAGTCGGTGCCGGCCAGTGAGAACTGGAAGCCGGAGTTGGTGTTGCCGGTGCCCTGGCCGCTGTAGGCCGCGTTCAGCACGTTCATCTGGCTGCTGATGTTGCTCGCGGTGAGCTTGCCGGTGGTGCCGGAGTGGATGACGTGGAAGTAGACCGGGACGGTCGCTCCGGCGGCGAGCGTGGGGCCGCTCACCCGGCGGTCCGCGAGTCTCTCCTTGAGCTGCGTGTCGATGGCCTTGGCCTGGGCCGCGGTCAGTTCATTGGGGTCCGCGGCGTGCTTGGTGCCCGAGGGGCGGGCCGCGCGTGCGGTGGCGTCGGCGCTCGTCCCGCTCGCGCACTTCTCGGCGGACACGGCGGACGCGGAGGAGCCCGCGCTCGCGGTGGCCTCCCAACTCACCCGCACGACGGGGCCCTTGCCCGAGCCGGGGGTCGCCCCGGCGTTCGGCGTCACCCGGGTCCACAGCAGGATGCCGCGGCATGGGCGGTGGCCGCCGAGACGAGCGGGGCGGCGAGCACGGCACCGACGGCGGCGGCCTCGACGACCGCGCGGCGGCGCGAGGCGTGAGGGCCGGAGCGGTCCGGCCGGGCACCTGAAGGTATGTGACTGGTCGCAGACGGTCAGACCACCGGTCGGTACGGTCAAAAAGCGGGTGAATCCGAAGAGTTCACCCGCTCTTCTGTGAAGAGCCCACTCGCTCCTCCGTGCGGCGTCAGCCCGTGAGGGTGTGCTGCCTCAGCCCTTGAGGGCCTTGTCGACGGCGGTGTTCCAGTCGTCGACGGTCATCGGCGCGTTCTTGCCGTCCGGGCCGGTGATCTTCTTGCCGTCGGTGACGAAGGACGGGGAGCCTTCGACGCCGTACTTGTTGTCGTCGAAGTTCTTTGACATCTCGATCGCCCAGCGATCGAAGGTGCCGTCCTTGACGTCCTTCTGGAAGGTCTTGTTGTTCTTCAGCTCGGAGACGGTGTTCGCGATCTCGATGAGGTACGCGTCATCCTTGAACTTGTCGTCCGTCTCCTCCGGGTGGTACTTCGCCGAGTAGAGCGCTTCCTTGTAGGAGGTGAAGGCGTCCTTGGACACGTTGAGGGCGGCGCCGAGCGCGCTGAGCGCGTTCCTGGAGCCCTCGCCGGGGAGGTTGGTGTCGAGGAAGGTGGCACCCACGTACTGGAGCTTGTACTTGCCGTCCTTCAGGTCCTTCTCGACCGTCGGGCCGACTGTCTGCTCGAACGTGGCGCAGATGGGGCAGCGAGGGTCCTCGAAGGCGATGATCGTCTTCTTGGCGGACTCCTGGCCGAGGGTGACCGTCGTGTTGTTCTTGCCGGTGGTGTTTTTGGGCGCGACCAGTGCCTTGTCCTTCGCGGCCTCCCACTGGGAGGGCTTGTTGCCCTGCACCACGAAGTAGCCGATGCCGCCGGCTATCGCCAGGACGGCGACGATCGAACCGGCGACCGTGATCTGCCGCCGCACCTTGTCCCGCTTGGCCTGGCGTTCGCGCTCGATGCGCAGCCGCTCGCGGGCCGCTGTCTTCGCCTGCTGGCTGTTGCGCTTGCTCATGATGGATCGACTCTCCGTAGATCTGGGTAAGGGATGGGGACTGCCGTACTGGGGTCAGTGGGCCCGGCACGGTGGTCCGCGCAGTCCTACGGAGTGCGTCAGAAGACGGGTGCGCATGACCGGCGTGCGCAGCGCGGGGCGCGGGCGGGGGCGCGTCGGCTCCCCGCGGACCACGTCCACGGCGCAGGCGACGAGCAGCGGCCGGGGCGTGAAGGCGGCCACCGCACGCAGCAGCCGCGCCAGCGCGACCTCGCCGCGCCACAGCCATGCCGCCGCGACGAGCCCCACCGAGACATGTGCGGCGAGCAGCAGCCAGGGGGTCATCGATGCGGAGTCGGCGCCGGGCGGTGCGACGTGCGCCAGGGGGGCGCCGAAGGAATCGCCGCCGCAGATCAGGTCCCAGCCCATGGACCGCAACGACCCCGCCACGGGGCCGCCCGCCGGGCCGTAGCAGGCGTGCTGTCCGCTGGTGAACACGGTGTCCGCCGCGAGTTCGAGCGGTACGAGCAGCGCGGCGATGGGCCAGAACCCCCGCTCGCGCGCGCCCGCCAGGGCGAAGGCGAGCAGAAAGACGACCGTACCGATCAGCGCGAGCAGCGGCAGCGGCAGCGGCAGTGAGGAGAGCAGTGCGTGGGCGCCCGAGGACAGCGTCAGGCACAGCGCGGTGAAGAGCGCTGCCCGTGTCGCCCGGAGGCCGATCGCCTGCGTGTTCATCGCGGTAATTCTGCCATGCCGGTTCCCGGGTGACAGGTGGCCCGTCGGCCCGGACTCAGCTGTCCGGATCATGGTCAAAATCGCTGAAATTACCCATGTTTGGTGAGCATGAAGATGGGCTGTGCCTGCTGGTCCCGATGGGACGGCGTCGCTCTGCGGGATGCGTGAATCGGCGTCGATGCGTATCGCGAGCGGAACAGCGGAAAAGGCCCGCCGGAATTCAGGCGGGCCGTTCCTGGAAAATGGGTCAGCAAATCTTTACGGAACCGGATTCCAGGGTCAGGTTCTTGGAGTAGATCCAGCCCTTCGTCTCGCCGCCGGCCAGACGCCCGTACACCCAGAGGTTTCCGTACTTGTTGTAGACGCCGCACCATGCGTAGAACGTGGTGCCGGGTGCCACGGAAAGGGTCTGCGTGCACGTATCGGCCGGGCCGTTGCGCAGGTGGCCGACCACGACCTTGTGCACGGCGTCGGAGTTGTTGTGGCCGACGCTCCCGCATCCGTAGCTCGCGGCGCTGGCGGACGCCGCCGTGCCGATGGTGAAGCCCCCCAGTACCGCGGTCGTGGCGGCAATCGAAACCAGAGCTTTCTTGAAGTTCATATCCCCCACCGATTTCCTTCACTTTTTCGGAACGGGGGGATGCTAACCCCTGCCGGAAGGTGAGGCAATGGGTTAATGGAAGCGCGCGGAAACCGACGTTCAGAAAAATCGCCATATTCCGGAGGTGGATTAAGTGAGGTGTCACGTTTTGTCGTGGTGACGTCCGTCACGACGGCGGCGCGCGACCACAGTCGGCGAGACGCGGCGTCCGCCCGCCCGGAGACGTAGACTTCCACGCTGTCCCCCCAGTCCGTCATCGCCCGTTTCCCGGAGGCACAGCGCCGTGACCAAGCCGCCCTTCACGCACCTTCACGTCCACACCCAGTACTCGCTGCTGGACGGTGCCGCGCGGCTCAAGGACATGTTCAACGCGTGCAATGAAATGGGCATGTCGCATATCGCGATGACGGACCACGGCAATCTGCACGGTGCGTACGACTTCTTCCATTCGGCGCAGAAGGCGGGCGTGACGCCGATCATCGGGATCGAGGCGTACGTCGCCCCGGAGTCGCGCAAGCACAAGCGGAAGATCCAGTGGGGTCAGCCGCATCAGAAGCGCGACGACGTCTCGGGTTCGGGCGGGTACACCCACAAGACGATCTGGGCGGCGAACTCGACGGGGCTGCACAACCTCTTCCGGCTGTCGTCGGACGCGTACGCGGAGGGCTGGCTGCAGAAGTGGCCGCGTATGGACAAGGAGACCATCGCCCAGTGGTCCGAGGGGCTGATCGCGTCGACCGGCTGCCCCTCGGGCGAGGTGCAGACACGGCTGAGGCTGGGCCAGTTCGACGAGGCGGTGCAGGCGGCCTCGGACTACAAGGACATCTTCGGTGCGGGCCGGTACTTCCTGGAGCTGATGGACCACGGCATCGAGATCGAGCGCCGCGTCCGTGACGGGCTCCTCGAAATCGGCAAAAAGCTCAGCATTCCGCCGCTGGTGACCAACGACTCCCACTACACCTATGCCCACGAGGCGACCGCGCACGACGCGCTGCTGTGCATCCAGACCGGCAAGAACCTCTCCGACCCGGACCGCTTCCGCTTCGACGGCACCGGCTACTACCTCAAGACCACCGACGAGATGTACGCCGTCGACTCCTCCGACGCCTGGCAGGAGGGCTGCGCCAACACGCTGCTGGTCGCGCAGCAGATCGACACCGCCGGGATGTTCGAGAAGCGCGACCTGATGCCGAAGTTCGAGATCCCGGACGGCTACACGGAGATCACCTGGTTCCAGGAGGAGGTCCGGGTCGGCATGAACCGGCGCTTCCCGGGCGGCGTCCCCGAGGACCGGCAGAAGCAGGCCGAGTACGAGATGGACGTCATCATCCAGATGGGGTTCCCGGGGTACTTCCTGGTGGTCGCGGACTTCATCATGTGGGCGAAGAACAACGGCATCGCGGTCGGCCCCGGCCGTGGCTCCGCGGCCGGTTCGATCGTCGCGTACGCGATGGGGATCACCGACCTCGACCCCATCGAGCACGGGCTGATCTTCGAGCGGTTCCTCAACCCAGAGCGCGTCTCCATGCCCGATGTCGACATCGACTTCGACGAGCGTCGGCGCGTCGAAGTGATCAGGTACGTGACGGAGAAGTACGGCGCCGACAAGGTCGCCATGATCGGTACGTACGGCAAGATCAAGGCGAAGAACGCCATCAAGGACTCCGCCCGTGTCCTCGGTTACCCGTACGCGATGGGTGACCGGCTCACCAAGGCCATGCCCGCCGACGTCCTCGGCAAGGGCATCGATCTCAACGGCATCACCGACCCCAAGCACCCGCGCTACAGCGAGGCGGGCGAGATCCGGGGGATGTACGAGAACGAGCCGGACGTGAAGAAGGTCATCGACACGGCGAAGGGCGTCGAGGGCCTGGTGAGGCAGATGGGCGTGCACGCCGCCGGCGTGATCATGTCCAGTGAGCCGATCGTCGACCACGCCCCGGTGTGGGTGCGGCACACCGACGGCGTCACCATCACGCAATGGGACTACCCGCAGTGCGAGTCGCTCGGCCTGCTGAAGATGGACTTCCTCGGGCTGCGCAACCTGACCATCATGGACGACGCCGTCAAGATGGTGGAGTCCAACAAGGGCGTCAAGCTGGACCTGCTCAGCCTCCCGCTGGACGACCCGAAGACGTACGAACTGCTCTGCCGCGGTGACACGCTCGGCGTGTTCCAGTTCGACGGCGGCCCCATGCGCTCGCTGCTGCGCCAGATGCAGCCCGACAACTTCGAGGACATCTCCGCCGTCTCGGCCCTGTACCGGCCGGGCCCGATGGGCATGAACTCGCACACGAACTACGCCGAGCGCAAGAACGCCCGGCAGGAGATCACCCCGATCCACCCGGAGCTGGAGGAGCCGCTCAAGGAGACGCTCGGCCTGACCTACGGCCTGATCGTCTACCAGGAGCAGGTGCAGAAGGCCGCCCAGATCATCGCCGGGTACTCGCTCGGCGAGGCCGACATCCTGCGCCGCGTGATGGGCAAGAAGAAGCCCGAGGAACTGGCGAAGAACTTCGTTCTCTTCCAGGCGGGCGCCAAGAAGAACGGCTACTCGGACGCGGCGATCCAGGCGCTCTGGGACGTCCTGGTGCCGTTTGCCGGATACGCGTTCAACAAGGCCCACTCCTCCGCGTACGGCCTGGTCACCTACTGGACCGCGTACCTGAAGGCGAACTACCCCGCCGAGTACATGGCGGCTCTGCTGACCTCGGTCAAGGACGACAAGGACAAGTCGGCGGTCTATCTCAACGAGTGCCGTCGCATGGGCATCAAGGTGCTGCCGCCCAATGTCAACGAGTCCCTGTCGAACTTCGCCGCACAGGGCGACGACGTGATCCTCTTCGGCCTCACGGCCGTCCGCAACGTGGGCCAGAACGTCGTCGACTCGATCATCCGGTGTCGCAAGGCGAAGGGGAAGTACAGCAGCTTCCCCGACTTCCTGGACAAGGTCGAGGCGGTCGTCTGCAACAAGCGCACCGTCGAATCACTGATCAAGGCCGGCGCCTTCGACGAGATGGGCCACACCCGCAAGGGGCTGGTCGCCCACCACGAGCCGATGATCGACAACGTGGTGCAGGTCAAGCGCAAGGAGGCCGAGGGGCAGTTCGACCTCTTCGGCGGCATGGGCGAGGAGGAGAGCGACGAGCCGGGCTTCGGGCTCGACGTGGAGTTCTCCGACATCGAGTGGGAGAAGTCCTATCTGCTGGCGCAGGAGCGCGAGATGCTCGGCCTGTACGTCTCCGACCATCCGCTCTTCGGGCTGGAGCACGTGCTGTCCGACAAGGCCGACTCCTCGATCTCCCAGCTGACCGGCGGGGAGCACGCCGACGGCGCCATCGTCACCGTGGGCGGCATCATCTCGGGTCTCCAGCGGAAGATGACCAAGCAGGGCAATGCCTGGGCCATCGCCACGGTCGAGGACCTGGCCGGTTCCATCGAGTGCATGTTCTTCCCCGCCACGTACCAGCTCGTCTCCACCCAGCTCGTCGAGGACACCGTCGTCTTCGTCAAGGGGCGCCTCGACAAGCGCGAGGACGTGCCCCGCCTGGTCGCCATGGAGATGCAGGTCCCCGACATCTCGTCGGCCGGCACCAACGCCCCCGTGGTCCTGACCATCCCCACGGTCAAGATCACCCCGCCGATGGTCAGCCGCCTCGGCGAGGTCCTCAGCAACCACCGGGGAGACACCGAGGTGCGGATCAAGCTCCAGGGCCCCCGCAAGACCACGGTGCTCCGGCTCGACCGGCACCGGGTGAAGCCCGACCCGGCGCTCTTCGGTGACCTGAAGGTGCTGCTCGGCCCGTCCTGCCTGGCCGGCTGAGCCGGTTCACCGCCGACGTACGAGAGGGGCGCCCCGCGAAGGCGGGAGCGCCCCTCTCGGCTGCCCGGCCGGTGTCCGGACCGGGGCCGGCGATTCGCCCGGTCAGTTGTGGCCGAAGCGCCGCTGGTGCTTACGGGCGACATCGGCAGGGCTGCCCTGGGCCTGCGACTGAGGCTGTATCTGCGAGTCGTACGCGGGCGACTTGGTCTCTTCCGCGCCGCGCTCCGGACCGGTCGTGCGGTTCTGCTGGCTGCCCTGCTTGCGGTTCTTGTTCTTGGCCATGGTGTTCCTCCTGTGGGGACTCTCGGGGCCAGGACCGCGTTCAGATTCACATAATGGTGTAAAGCATGCATGTTGGATCATTACCGTGCGTAGCGATCAGGTATCATGCGCCGTTTTCCGGATCCGCCACGCCGATGATCGAGTTCCGGCCGTCAACCCCTGCGTGGTCGGGCAGACTCGAAGGAAACCCTTGGGCTGAGAGGAGCTCACAAAATGGGAGTCCGATCAGCTCGCGGCGTCTGGTGCGTACGATCGCAAGGCGCTGGAAGGTCCTCGTAGCGGAGCTACTAGGGCATTTCGGCAATGCAGCGAGCGTGCGTGCCAGGCGTCGCGAGCCGGGCGCCCATTTTGTGAGCCCCTCCAAGACCGCACCCGAACTTCTGGAAGAGGGTGGAACGCGTGGACCGTTGCGTCGTCCTGGTGGACGCCGGCTACTTGCTGGGCGCGGCCGCGAGCCTGCTGGCCGGAGAGCCCGCCCGTTCCCGCATCACCGTCGACCACGCGGCCCTCATCCGGGGCCTGCGCGAGCTGGCGGAGGCCGACACGCAGCAACCGCTGCTGCGGATCTACTGGTTCGACGGCGCCCCCGACCGCGTACCGCAGCCCGAGCACCGCAGGCTGCGTGTGATGCCCCGGGTGACCGTCCGGCTCGGCGCTCTCACCCGCAGTGACGGCCGCTGGGCGCAGAAGGGCGTCGACGCCGCGATGCACGCCGAACTCACCGAACTGGCCAGGAACCGGGCCTGCTCCGACGTGGTACTGGTGACCGGCGACGGTGATCTGCTGCCCGGCCTGATGTCCGCCAAGGAACACGGCGTCGCCGTCCATCTGTGGGCCGTCCAGGCCGCCGACGGCGACTACAACCAGTCCGAGGACCTCGTCGCCGAGGCCGATGAACGAAGGGTGCTCGACCGGGCCTGGATCACCGGGGCCGTACGTGCCAAGGAGACCGGCGGTGTCTGTGCCCCGCCGCCCGTGCCCCGCCCGGAGATCGCCGCGATCCTCTCCGCGCCCCTGCCCGAGGCGGCCCTCGCCGCCTCCGCCGAGCGGGCCTCGGAGGCCGAGGCCACGGACGTCACCGACAACGCCGCCCCACCGCCCGAGGAAAGCCCCGCCGCCGACCGGCCCGGCCCCGGCGGAAGGGGTGTCCCCACCCCCAAGGACCTGGCAGGCACCCTGCGCGGCCCCGGTGTCCAGTCGACCCAGCAGTCCCCGCAGCCCTCGCCCGCCAACGCGACGCTGCGCTGGTCCTCCGACAAGGGCTGGATGGAGCGCGGCGGACCGCTGGGAGAGCCCGCCGAAACCGCGTCCCTCCCGACGCTGGCGCAGCTCACCAGCGCCGAGCAGCGCTGGGCGGACCGCGAGGAGGACATCACCACCGTCGGCGGCGATCCCTTCGAGGTGGGTCAGGTCTTCGCCCGCCGCTGGATGGAGCGGCTGCCGGAGAACACCCATCTGCAGAAGCTGTCGACCATGTATCCGCGCATCCCGCACCGCATCGACGGTGAACTGCTGCGGTACGCGGCACGGTTCGGCCTGCTCGCCCACAAGGACGACCAGATCGACGAGCACGACCGCTATGCGATCCGTGCGGGGTTCTGGCGGGAGATCGATGTACGGGCCGCGGCGGAGCACGCCCCGCCGGCGGAGCGGACGGGCCTGTCCGGCGACTGACGGGGCGGCGGGCCCGCCGGGCGGGCATCCCCGTCCCGCGAATGCGGCGTCGATGCCCGACCGGCACGGCCCCGGGCGCAATACGGGGCATCCGACCCCGTACTCTCGTACCTCGTGAGTACGGGCACAGCACAGGCGCAGACGGCGACCGGGACCGTGTGCGTGGTGCGTGATCTGGTCAAGACCTATCCCGCCGCCCGCGGCCGTCGCGGGGCACCCGCCACACCCGAGGTGCGCGCCACCGACGGGATCAGCCTGGAGGTGCGGCGCGGCGAGATCTTCGGACTCCTCGGGCCCAACGGCGCGGGGAAGTCCACCCTGGTTCGACAGCTCACCGGGCTGATGCGGCCCGACTCCGGCAGCGTCACCGTGCTGGGCCACGACCTCGTCCGCCACCCCGAACGGGCCTCCCGGCTGATCGGGTACCTCGGGCAGGAGTCCACCGCCCTCGACGAACTGACCGTGTCGCTCGCCGCCGAGACCACCGGACGCCTGCGCGGCCTCGCGGTACGGGACGCCCGCGCCGGACGCGACGCCGTACTCGACGAACTCGGCCTCACCGAGATCGCGGGGCGCCCCCTGAAGAAGCTGTCCGGCGGGCAGCGGCGGCTGGCCTGCTTCGCCGCCGTGCTGGTCGGCGAGCGGCCGGTGCTGGTGCTGGACGAGCCGACGACCGGGATGGACCCCGTCGCGCGGCGCGCCGTCTGGGCCGCCGTGGACCGCCGCCGGGCCGAGCGCGGCACCACGGTGTTGCTCGTCACCCACAACGTCATCGAGGCCGAGACGGTCCTCGACCGGGTCGCCGTGATCGAACGCGGCAAGGTCATCGCCTGCGACACGCCGACCGGACTCAAGGAACGGGTCGCCGGCGAGGTCCGGGTCGAGCTGGTGTGGCGTGAACGCGCGCCCCTGGAGGTGCCCGAGGTCGCCGCGCTGCGCGGCTCGGCCCAGGAGTCCGGGCGGCGTTGGGTGCTGCGGCTCGGCCCCGACGAGGCACGGGCGGCGGTCGCCGCGGTGACCGGCGGCGCGGCCTTCGCCGCACTCGACGACTTCACGCTGGCGACGCCCAGCCTGGAGGACGTCTATCTCGCGCTCGGCGGGGACACGACCATGGGGCTGGTGAAGTCATGACCGGGGCGGGCGGGGCGACCGGGACGCGCGGGAGGCGCGGAGCGGCCGGCTGCGCGTGCGTGGCCGGGACGGGAGTGGCGGCCGGCTGCGCGTGCGTGGCCGGGCAGGGAGCGAAGAGGAGCAGCGCCAGGTGACGAGCATCGTTCCCGCGCAGGCGGTGACCGGACCCGTCCGGACCGCCGAGGACGGCCGTGCCGTCGGCGACGGTCACGGTCACGACGGGGCGGCCGCCGCGCCGCTCGCGCCGCGGGCCCGGCTGTTCCCCTCGCTCGCGGCCGTCTACCGCGCCCAGCTCTCCAGGGCCAGGGTCGCCCGCATGCCATTGCTCTTCGTCGCGACCTTCCAGTCCGTGGGGATCATGGTGCTGATGCGCGGGGTCGTCGACGGCGGCTCCGAGGCGCGGGCCGTCGTCGCCGGATCCAGCGTTCTCGTGGTGGCCTTCGTCGCGCTCAATCTGCTCGCCCAGTACTTCGGGCAGTTGCGGGCGGGCGGTGGGCTCGACCACTACGCCACGCTGCCCGTGCCGCCTGCCGCGGTGGTGCTCGGCGCGGCCGGGGCGTACGCCTCCTTCACCGTGCCCGGCACGATCGTCACGGCCGTGGCGGGGAGCGTGCTGTTCGGACTGCCACTGACGCACCTGTGGGTGCTCGTCGCCGTCATCCCGCTCTCCGGGGCGGCGCTCTCCGGGCTCGGCGCGGCGTTGGGACTGCTCGCGCCCCGGCAGGAGCTGGCCACGCTGCTCGGGCAGCTGGGCATGTCGGCGGCGCTGCTGCTCGGTGTCCTGCCGGCCGACCGGCTGCCCGCGCCGGTCGACTGGGCCCGTGATCTGCTGCCCTCGACCTATGGTGTCGAGGCGCTCTCCCGGTCCTTCGACGCCCACCCCGACTGGGCGGTCGTCGCACTGGACCTCGCGGTCTGCGCCGCCGTCGGTGTCCTGTCGCTGGCCGCGGCCACCTGGGCGTACCGCAGGGCAGCGGTCCGGTGAGGCGCGGCACAGGTACGCCTGGCACGATGGCAGGGTGACCGCACCTCTGACACCGCCTCACCAGCCCTCGTCCGACGACCCCTGGCAGACCCCGCCGAAATGGGGCGGGTCCGGTGGTCCCGGCGGCCCTGGCCCCGGTGTCCTGGCGGAGTCCGACGGGGAGAACGACCGCCGGTCGGATCTACGGCGGGCCGCTCTCGTCACCCTGCTCGTGACGGTCTCGGGTGTCGTGCTCGGACTCCTGTGGGTGTGGCTGGCTCCGCGGGTCCCGCTGATCTCGGACGGCACGGCCGTCTTCCTGAGTGACAGCGAGGGCGAGGAGGCGATCGGCGCCGACGGCACGTTCGTGCTCCTCGCGCTGGCATGCGGTGCGGTCTCCGCGGCGCTGGTCTTCTGGTTCCAGCGGCGCGGCGGGATCGCCCTGGTGGTGGGGCTGGCGCTGGGCGGACTGCTCGGGTCCCTGGTCGCCTGGCGGCTGGGCGTATGGCTCGGGCCGAACCAGGATGTGGTCGCGCACGCGCGGGCGGTCGGCAAGGGCGTGGTCTTCGACGCACCGCTTCGGCTGCGGGCCAAGGGGGCCGCGTTGCTCATGTGGTCGCTGGCGGCGATGGCGGTTCATCTCGGGTTGACGGCGCTGTTCGGGCCGCGGGATCCGGAACCGGAGTGGGGTGCGTTTCCGGGGTGGGCCGCGGATGGACCCGTGCCGGGTGCGGGGCCCGCGGCGGGGCCCGCGGCTCCGGGTGCGGGTGTGCCGCCGGAAGGGTCCTAGGGTCTGGGGGGTGGGCCGCTGCGGGGGAACGGCCCCTACCCGCCTCCTCCCGGAGCCGAGGGTTCAGCCCCTCGGACCTCCGGATCCTCCGGACCTCAAGCGCCGGGCGGGCCCCGTTGCGCCCGGCGGATCGAGAGAACAGCGGGGCGGGACTACTCCCGGCCGATCTCCGCGAACACCGCTCCCGTCAGCGAGGCCAGATCCGTGGGGGCCAGTTCGACCTCCAGGCCGCGGCGGCCCGCCGAGACGCAGATGGTCTCGTGGGACCGCGCCGACGCGTCCAGCACCGTACGCAGCCGCTTCCGCTGGCCCAGCGGGGAGATGCCGCCCCGTACGTAGCCGGTGGTGCGTTCCGCTGCCGCCGGGTCGGCCATCGCGGCGCGCTTGCCGCCGACCGCGGAGGCCAGGGCCTTGAGGTCCAGGGAACCGGCCACCGGGACGACCGCGACGGTGAGGGCGCCGTCGACGTCCGCGACGAGCGTCTTGAAGACCCGGTCGGGGGAGACGCCGAGTGCCTCGGCGGCCTCCTCGCCGTAGGAGGCCGACGCCGGGTCGTGCTCGTAGGCGTGGACGGTGAACGCCGTACCGGCCGCGGTCAGTGCGACCGTCGCCGGGGTGCCGCCTGACTGTTGCTGCTTCTTCGGCTTCTTCGCCACGGGGAAGGGTCCTCGGGTCGGTCGTCGGTCAGTTGGGGTGGGTCGGGGCCCGGGTCAGGTCCACCGCCGGCAGGGACGGCAGATGCCGGATGACGGCGGTCTCGGCGCGCAGCAGCGTCAGTTCCTCGCGCAGCCGGGTCGCGGTGTCGGGTGCCTGGAGCAGCCGCTGCTTCGACGGAATGTCGAGCACGGCCGCCGCCGCGACCAGGTAGGAGACGACGGAGGGGTCGTCGGGAAGGTTCGCGCCCGTCGTCAGCGACCGTTCGCTCGCACCGGCCAGCCGCTTCTGGTAGGCGCGGAAGGCCCGCAGGACACCCTCCGCGAGCGCGCCGGCCTCCTCGCCGGGTTCCTCGTCCAGCTCTTCGAGCTCGGCGGTCAGATAGGGGCCGCTCGCCTCGACGGAGAGCAGCTTGACCCGGGTGGTGCCGGTCGCGAGGACCTCGAAGCTGCCGTCCGGCCGTTCCCGGATCTTCGCCGCGTCGGCGATGCAGCCGACCCGGTGGAAGGTCTGGACCGGATCCGGGCCGAAGCCGTCGGCGGGGCCGCGCTCGGCGCGGGTGTGCGTCGCGGCCGGCATTCCGGTGGCCGTCGGGGCGATCTCGCGGCCGTCGCGGATCGCGACCACGGCGAAGCGGCGGGGCTCGTCGTCGTCGGTCTTCAGCAGCTCGCGCATCATGGCGCGATAACGCTCCTCGAAGACGTTCAGCGGCAGCACGAGGCCGGGGAACAGCACCGCGTTCAGCGGGAACAGAGGCAGGCGGGCGGTGGTCACAACGGTCAAGCGTAATGGCCGTGTGGCCCGCTGTGGTCGGCCCGGCCCGGCGAGGGCGTCACACAGGCCGCCCGGCGCCGCGCTTCGTCCCTCGTGTCGAGGAACCGGCCGAGCGGGTCGTCGGAGACCGACGACCACGGGAACGAGGCCGCATGCGGTCCGATCCGCCGGAACTGTTCCAGCGCCTCTTCCCAGCGGCCCCGGGTGACCAGCACGAACACCAGCAGGTTGCGGGCCTCGGCCGGCCAGGCATCGCCCGGTGCGAACGAGGCGGACAGGGCGATCGCCAGGTCCGCCGCGGCGTCGATCCGTTCGTCCTGCACCGAGGTGGTGCGTACGGCCGGTCCCTCGATCAGCACGGCGAAGGCGGCCCGCAGCGGCAGTGCCTGCACCAGCGAGCCGGGCAGCGAGTCCTCGGCGGCCCGCTCGGCGAAGTCGAAGCACTCGCGGTGCGAGCCGTACCAGGCGGCGGAGAGGTATCGCAGGGCCGCGACATGGCAGCCGTAGTGGTGCGAGGAGCGCTGGATCGCCTGCTCCCACAGCGCCTCGAAGGTGGTGTGCGTGGCGTGGGTGCCGCGTGCGTGGTCGAGCGCGAGCCGCCAGGGCACGGGGTCGCGCGGAACGGCTTCGGCCGCCGCGGTGATCAGCGGTCCCAGCTCGCGCAGCTGCTCGGCCCGGACCGGCGACTCCCAGGCCCGGCGGACCGCCAGTTCGGCCTTGACGAGCAGCGCGTCCGGATCGTGCGGCGCGGCGGCGAGCCAGTCGGTCAGCCAGCCGTCGCGGTTGCGGGCGAAGGTGGCGAGCCGGCCGAGGTAGCGGTCCCGGTTCTCCCACTCGGCGCCGTCCCGGGTGGTGGCGAGGAGCTTCGCGGCCGGTTCGTACTCCCCGAGGGCGGCGGCGACGAGCGCCGGGGAGAGCCGCTCGTCGGGGGCGTCGAGCAGCACCGCGTCGTCCGACGGCAGTCCGGCGAGCCCTTGGGGGGAGCGCCGGATCGTGCGCGCGGTACGGAACAGAGCGCGAAGGAATGGCATGGTGCAGACCATTGAAAAGCGCTGGTCGGGGCCGCGCCAGAGGGGCACTGTGAAGAGTTGGTGCCGAGTGAATGGGTTGTATCGAGCTTGGTCAATAAAAAGTAAAGGAAAGCGTGGAGTCTGGCTTGTTCCTGACGCTTCGGTGTCGGCCGCCCGGTATGTGTGCCGTGCTTCGGCCAGTCGTTCGACCTGGGAACCCGGCCACGGTGAGCGGGTGCCGCCGGAAGGGCGACCCTCGCTCGGACGGTCGCCCCGTGCTCGTCGGTCCGTCCCGCCGTGGCCGGATTCCGCTCAGAGGCTGTCGGCCGACCTCTCAGCCGCGGCGCAGCAGCCGTGAAGCGCCGGCCGCGACCGTCGTGGCCAGTATCCAGCCGAGCAGGACAAGCACCGCCGCCGCCCACTGCCAGCCGCCTTGCATGCGCCAGTTACCGTCCTGACCGAGGTTGATCACCGGCACCAGCAGATCGAGGGCGTACAGCGCCGGGTTCCACTCCGGATGCTCGTCCTGGTTGATCGCCGCCGGGACGTGCCGGGAGAAGGCCAGCGTGCCCGCCGCCCACAGCACCGCCATCCACACCGCGGCCCGCCCCGGCCGGTAGCCGTACGCCACCGTCCAGTCCTGCAGGAAGCCCCAGAGCTTCGCGGCGGGCGGCAGCGTCTCGCGCCGCCGCCGCTGCTTGGCCAGCAGGACCTCACGGGCGTCCGCGTCCTCCCCGCAGCTGCGCAGCACCGTCGCGAGGCGTTCGTACGGCTCCGGTACGTACTCCGGGGTCGCCGCCGCCACCCACTCCAGGCGCCGGGAGAGCGGGAAGTGCCCGTACGGGACGAGGTTCTCGTACACGAAACCGCCCATCGCCAGCCCGCCGGGCCCCGGCCAGCTCGTCGACACGTCGATCAGCGTGACGACCCTCGCGCCGTTCAGGACGACCCGGCCCTCCTCCGGCCGCTCCGGGTTGAAGCGCAGCTCCGGGGTGACGATCCGGCGCAGCGACAGCTCCTCGTGCCGGGCCAGTACGAACCGCGCCTTGTGCAGATCGACCGCGTCGCCGAACCGGCCGTCGTCCAGACGCACCCCGCCGCGGCACTCGAAGAACTGCGAACGCGTACCGCGCGCCGGGGTCGGGGCCATGACGATGCCGTACGGGGGAGTGGTGCCCTGGATCCCGGTGTCGATGCTCACCCACGCCTCGCTCATGTACAGCGTGCGCTCCACCGTCAGCTGCGGGGCGTTCAGCGCGCGCCGCCCCTCCCTACCTCGCAGCCGGCTGCCGCGCAGACTCAGCGAACCGCCGACCTTCGCCCCGCGCAGACTCAGCTCGCCGCGCGCCTCGACCAGCTCCGCCTGCAGGTCCTGGGCGACCGCCAGCCCGTCAGCGGCCAGGGCCCGCCCGTTGCGGTCGGGGCCGATCTCGATCTGGTTGATCAGCAGGTCGGTGCCGATCTGGGCGTCGGTGAGCCGGATCCCGTGAGCGACGCGGCAGCGCGGCAGATGCAGATCGCCCTCGGTGCGCAGCCTCGCCGCCTCCAGCCGCGGCATCGAACAGCCGACGATCCGCAACGTCGTGAAGTGGCACTCGGGCAGCACCACCTCGCTCTCGAAGCGGCAGCCGGTCAGCTCGACGTACGGCGCGACGCGCCCGCCCGCCAGATCCAGTGTCCCCGTGATCCGCACGCCCCGGAGCTTCAGCGCGGCGACCCGGCCGGGCCGCGGCGGGGGACCGGACAGCAGCAGGCGGGCGACGACGCGCCCGTCCACACTGCGTTCCGGTCCCCAGACACGCGGGGCGAACGGATCGTCCCGCGCCGGGTCACGCGCGCGCAGATCGTAGGTGCTGCCGTTCCTGAAGGCCTGCCACATGCCCAGCTCGGCCGCGCTGAGACCGTCCGGAAAATCGCCGTCGTGCGGTTCGGTCACGGGTGCCCCTTCCACTCGGAGCCGTTCTTCCCTCTGGTGTTCCCTCTGGGTGACGACGTGAACGCTATTGGTCAGGAGTGATGGCCGGGACATGTATCAGCCAGTGATACGGGCGACCGGACGCCGGAGGCGGTCTGCGAGAATTGCGGTGTGATCTCTCGAATCGACCTGCGCGGCAACGCCCTCCCCGAGGGTGGAGCCCTGCGCGACCTGCTGCCCCGTGCCGAGTTCGATGTGGAAGCCGCCCTGGAGACGGTGCGGCCCATCTGCGAGGACGTACGCCATCGTGGCTCGGCGGCAGTGATCGAGTATGGGGAGAAATTCGACGGCGTACGGATCGAATCGATCCGCGTTCCGGCCGCGGCGCTCGCCGAGGCGCTGGAGCGGCTCGATCCCGCTGTACGGGCCGCGCTGGAGGAGTCGATCCGCCGCGCCCGCCTCGTCCACGGCGAGCAGCGCCGCACCACGCACACCACCCGGGTCGTCCCCGGCGGCACCGTCACCGAGAAGTGGGTGCCGGTCGACCGCGTCGGGCTGTACGTGCCGGGCGGGCGCTCCGTCTACCCGTCGTCCGTCGTCATGAACGTCGTTCCGGCCCAGGAGGCGGGCGTCGAGGGCCTCGCCGTGGCCTCGCCGCCGCAGAAGGACTTCGGCGGTCTGCCGCACCCCACCATCCTGGCCGCCTGTGCCCTGCTCGGCGTCGACGAGGTGTACGCGGCCGGCGGCGCCCAGGCTGTCGCGATGTTCGCGTACGGAACGGCCGAATGCCCTCCGGTGAACCTCGTCACCGGCCCCGGCAACATCTACGTCGCCGCCGCCAAGCGCCTCCTCAAGGGCCGGATCGGCATCGACGCCGAGGCGGGCCCCACCGAGATCGCGATCCTCGCCGACTCCACCGCCGACCCGGTGCACGTCGCCGCCGACCTGATCAGTCAGGCCGAGCACGACCCGATGGCCGCCGCCGTCCTGGTCACCGACTCCGAGGAACTGGCCGCCGCCACCGAGGCCGAGCTGAAGCGTCAGGTCGCCGCGACCAAGCACGTCACCGACCGGATCGAGCCCGCACTGGCCGGCCGCCAGTCCGCGATCGTCCTGGTCAACGACCTGGAGGACGGCCTCAAGGTCGTCGACGCGTACGCCGCCGAGCACCTGGAGATCCAGACCGCCGACGCCGCCGCGCTCGCCGACCGGGTCCGCAACGCCGGGGCGGTCTTCGTCGGGCCGTGGGCCCCCGTCTCGCTCGGCGACTACTGCGCCGGCTCCAACCACGTCCTGCCCACCGGCGGCTGCGCCTGCCACTCCTCGGGCCTGTCGGTGCAGTCCTTCCTGCGCGGCATCCACATCGTCGACTACACGCGTGACGCGCTCGCCGAGGTCACCCACCATGTCGTGACCCTCGCCGAGGCGGAGGACCTTCCCGCCCACGGCGCCGCGCTCAAGGCCAGGTTCGGCGGAGAGGTTCCACAGCAGTGACGCAGAGCAACACCCCCCGCACGACCACGCGCATCGACGATCTCCCGATCCGCGACGAGCTGCGCGGCAAGTCCCCGTACGGGGCGCCGCAGCTCGACGTACCCGTGCGGCTGAACACCAACGAGAATCCGTACCCGCTGCCCGAGGCACTCGTCGAGCGGATCGCCGAGCGCGTCCGCGAGGCCGCCCGCGACCTCAACCGCTACCCCGACCGGGACGCCGTCGAGCTCCGCACGGAACTGGCCCGCTACCTCAGCCGCACCGCCGGGTACGAGGTCGCTCTCGACAACGTCTGGGCGGCCAACGGCTCCAACGAGGTGCTCCAGCAGCTGCTGCAGACCTTCGGCGGCCCCGGCCGCACCGCGATCGGCTTCGAGCCCTCGTACTCCATGCACGCCCTCATCGCCCGGGGCACCGGTACCGGCTGGATCTCCGGACCGCGCAACGAGGACTTCACCATCGACGTCGACGCGGCCCGGAAGGTCATCGCCGAGCACCGGCCCGACGTCGTCTTCATCACCTCGCCCAACAACCCCACCGGCACCGCCGTCGACGCCGAGACCGTTCTCGCGCTGTACGACGCGGCCCAGGCGGCCGGGCCGTCGATGGTCGTCGTCGACGAGGCGTACGGCGAGTTCAGCCACCACGCCTCGCTGCTCCCGCTGATCGAGGGCCGGCCGACCATGGTGCTCTCGCGGACCATGTCGAAGGCGTTCGGCGCCGCCGGACTGCGTCTCGGCTACCTCGCCGCCGACCCGGCCGTCGTCGACGCGGTCCAGCTGGTGCGGCTGCCGTACCACCTGTCCTCCGTCACCCAGGCCACCGCGCTCGCCGCCCTGGAGCACACCGATACGCTGCTCGGATACGTCGCCCAGCTGAAGAGCGAGCGCGACCGGATCGTCACGGAGCTGCGCGCGCTCGGCTACGACGTCACCGACTCGGACGCCAACTTCGTCCAGTTCGGCCGCTTCGCAGACAGCCACGCCGCCTGGCAGCGGATTCTCGACCGGGGCGTCCTGGTCCGGGACAACGGCGTACCGGGATGGCTGCGGGTCTCCGCGGGCACCCCGGCAGAGAACGACGCGTTCCTCGATGCGGTACGCACGCTTGTAAATGAGATCGCCAAGAAGGAGCACGACGCATGACTCGCGCGGCCCGCGTAGGAAGAGTCGAACGCACGACCAAGGAAACCTCGGTGCTCGTCGAGATGAACCTCGACGGCACCGGCAAGGTCGATGTGTCGACCGGGGTCGGTTTTTACGACCACATGCTCGACCAGCTCGGCCGGCACGGGCTCTTCGACCTCACGGTCAAGACCGACGGCGACCTGCACATCGACTCGCACCACACCATCGAGGACACCGCCCTCGCGCTCGGAGCCGCGTTCAAGCAGGCCCTCGGCGACAAGGTCGGCATCTACCGCTTCGGCAACTGCACCGTCCCCCTGGACGAGTCGCTCGCCCAGGTCACCGTCGACCTCTCCGGCCGCCCGTACCTGGTGCACACCGAGCCCGAGAACATGGCGCCCATGATCGGCGCGTACGACACGACGATGACCCGGCACATCCTGGAGTCCTTCGTCGCCCAGGCCCAGATCGCCCTGCACGTCCACGTGCCGTACGGACGCAACGCCCACCACATCGTGGAGTGCCAGTTCAAGGCGCTCGCCCGCGCCCTGCGCTACGCCAGCGAGCACGATCCGCGCGCCGCCGGGATACTCCCCTCCACGAAGGGCGCGCTGTGACCGGCCTCAACACCATCCTGATCCTGGTCGGCCTCTTCCTGGCCGGTGGGGTCTACTCCTTCTCGAAGCAGAAGATGCCCAAGGGAGTCATCGTCCTGCTCGGGCTCGCGTCCGTGATGTGCCTGATCGCGGGCGTCATGCGGATCCAGGGACTCTGGGACTGAGGTACGACTTGTGAGCGATACGCAGAGCGCGAAAAAGAAGGTCGTCGTCTTCGACTACGGCTTCGGCAATGTCCGCTCCGCCGAGCGGGCCCTCGCCCACGTCGGCGCGGACGTCGAGATCACCCGCGACTACGAGAAGGCGATGAACGCCGACGGGCTGCTGGTGCCCGGCGTCGGCGCGTTCTCCGCCTGCATGGACGGCCTGAAGAAGGCCCGTGGTGAATGGATCATCGGCCGCAGGCTCTCCGGCGGCCGCCCCGTCATGGGCATCTGCGTGGGCATGCAGATCCTCTTCGAGCGGGGCATCGAGCACGGCGTGGAGACGGAGGGGCTGGACGAATGGCCCGGCACCGTCGCCCCGCTGAAGGCCCCGATCGTCCCGCACATGGGCTGGAACACCGTGCGGTCCCCCGAGGACTCCCAGCTCTTCGCGGGTCTCGACCCCGAGGCCCGGTTCTACTTCGTGCACTCCTACGCCGTGCACGACTGGAGCCTGGAGGTCACCAACGCCAAGATCCGCGCGCCCCGGGTCACCTGGGCCACCCACGGCGAGCCGTTCGTCGCCGCCGTGGAGAACGGCGCACTGTGGGCCACCCAGTTCCACCCCGAGAAGTCCGGCGATGCCGGCGCCCAGCTGCTGACCAACTGGATCGAGACGCTGTAATGCCGAAGCTTGAACTCCTCCCCGCCGTCGACGTCCGTGACGGCCAGGCCGTCCGCCTGGTCCACGGCGAGTCCGGCTCCGAGACCTCCTACGGTGACCCCCTGCAGGCCGCCCTCGCCTGGCAGCGGGCGGGCGCCGAATGGCTACATCTCGTCGATCTGGACGCCGCGTTCGGCACCGGCGACAACCGGGAGCGGATCGCCGAGGTCGCCCGGTCCATGGACATCAAGGTCGAGCTCTCCGGCGGCATCCGCGACGACGCCTCGCTCGCCGCGGCCCTGGCCACCGGCTGCACCCGGGTCAACCTCGGTACCGCCGCCCTGGAGGCCCCGGAGTGGGTCGCCAAGGTCATCGCCGAGCACGGCGACAAGATCGCCGTCGGTCTGGATGTCCGCGGCACGACCCTGCGCGGCCGGGGCTGGACCCGCGACGGCGGCGACCTCTACGAGACGCTCGCCCGCCTCGACTCCGAGGGCTGCGCCCGCTACGTCGTCACCGACATCGCCAAGGACGGGACGCTCCAGGGCCCCAACCTCGAACTCCTGAAGAACGTCTGCGCCGCCACCGACAAGCCCGTCGTCGCCTCCGGCGGTGTCTCCTCGCTGGACGACCTGCGAGCCATCTCCTCGCTCGTCCCGGACGGCGTCGAGGGCGCGATCGTCGGCAAGGCGCTGTACGCGAAGGCGTTCACCCTCGAAGAGGCACTGCAGGTGGTCTCCGAATGACCGACTCCGTCAATCGCATCTCCTCAGGCGCCCCCTGGGAGGACAAGTTCGGCTACTCCCGCGCGGTCGAGCTGCCGAACGGCCTCGTCCTGGTCGCCGGCTGCACGTCGGTGGAGAACGGGCAGATCTCCGCGGGCGGCCCGTACGAGCAGACCGTCACCTCGTTCAAGGTCGCCTTCGACGCGCTGAAGCAGCTCGGTCTGGGCCGCGAGGATGTCGTGCGTACCCGGATGTACCTCACGCACGCCCGGGACGTGGACGAGGTCGGCCGCGCCCACAAGGAGCTCTTCGACGACGTCCGCCCCGCCGCGTCGATGATCATCGTGTCCGGTTTCGTGGACCCGAGCCTGGTCGTCGAGGTCGAGGTCGAGGCGTACCGGGCAGGTGCGCGGTGACTCTCGCGGTACGCGTCATCCCGTGCCTGGACGTCGACAACGGCCGGGTCGTCAAAGGCGTCAACTTCCAGAACCTGCGCGACGCGGGCGACCCGGTCGAGATGGCGAAGCTGTACGACGCCGAGGGCGCCGACGAGCTGACCTTCCTCGACATCACCGTGTCCAGCGGCGATCGGGAGACCACCTACGACGTGGTGCGCCGCACCGCCGAGCAGGTCTTCATCCCGCTCACGGTCGGCGGCGGCGTCCGGACCGCCGACGATGTCGACAAGCTGCTGCGGGCCGGTGCGGACAAGGTCGGCGTCAACACCGCGGCCATCGCCCGCCCGGACCTGATCCGGGAGATCGCCGAGCGTTTCGGCCGCCAGGTCCTGGTGCTCTCCGTGGACGCCCGGCGCACACCCGCGGGCACCTTCGAGGTCACCACGCACGGCGGCCGCAGGGGCACCGGCATCGACGCCGTCGAATGGGCGCACCGGGCCGCCGAACTGGGCGCGGGCGAGATCCTGCTCAACTCCATGGACGCGGACGGCACCAAGGACGGCTACGACACCGAGATGATCGCGGCGGTGCGCCGACACGTGACCGTCCCCGTCATCGCCTCCGGCGGCGCGGGCCGGCTCGCGGACTTCGCGCCGGCCATCGCGGCGGGGGCCGACGCGGTGCTCGCCGCGTCCGTCTTCCACTTCGGCGATCTGCGGATCTCCGAGGTCAAGGGCGCGCTCAGGGAGGCCGGACACCCGGTCCGCTGACCGCCGCACCCACCGATCGCCGGACGGAGCCGATTTTTCGGCTCCGTCCGGCGATCGGCGTTTCGAGGGCCGTTTCCCCCTCTTCCCCCCTCTTCCCCCCTCTTCCCCCCTCTTCCCCCCTCTTCTCGCCGACCGCCGACCGCCGACCGCCGAGCACCGCGCCGAATCCTGCAACTTTTATTGCGCAATAAAGATTGCGCAAGTTTTCTTTCCTGTCTACGGTAGGGCGCATGGCAAGCAATGAAATGCGCCGGATCTCGGATCTGGAGACCCTGAAGGCGTTCGGGCACCCCCTGCGGATGAAGCTCTACAGGGCCCTCTACATCTCCCGTAAGGCCACCGCCTCCCAGCTCGCCGAGCAGGTCGACGAGGCGGTCTCGCTGGTCAGCTACCACCTGCGCAAGCTCGCCGACCACGGTCTGATCGAGGAGGCCGAGCGGCAGGGCAAGGACGGCCGGGAGCGCTGGTGGCAGCCCGCCTCGAAGGGGCTGACCTTCCACGAGGAGGACTTCAGCGACGCACCCGAGAAGGTCGCCACCCACGCCGCTGTCGGCCGGCTCTCGTTCGACCAGCATGTCGAGCTGTACCGCCGCTACATCGACTCGGCCCAGAGCTGGCCACAGGAGTGGCGCAGCGCCGCCTCCGGCTCCGAGTACCTGGCCCGGCTCACCGCCGAGGAGCTCTCGGCGCTCAGCCGTGAGATGCACCAGCTGATCGACCGGTACGAAGAGCTCGGCCGTGCCCGCGACGAGGCCGGGGACACGGAAGGTCGCGAGAACGTCGCTGTGCACCTGTACGCATTCCCGTTCCACACCTGAGCCGACACCCCGAGAGGACCCTCATGACTGTCACCGGAACGGCCACGAATGCCCCCGAACGCCCTGCCCACCGCGACGGCAACGTCCTGCGCTGGCTCGGTGCCTACACCTCGTCGCTGATCGGCGACAGCGTCTACTACATGGCGCTCGCCTGGGCCGCCGCCCGCACCGGCAGCGCCACCCAGACCGGACTCGTGCTCGCCGTCGGCTCCATACCCAGGGCCTTACTGATGCTCGGCGGGGGAGTGCTCGCCGACCGGATCGGACCGCGCCGCGTCGTCATCACCAGCGACGCCGCCCGCTGCCTGGTCGTGCTGGGCCTGGCGGGCGCGCTGCTGCTCACCTCGCCCGCCGTGTGGATGCTGATCGCCGTCGCGCTCGTCTTCGGCGTGGTCGACGCCCTCTTCCTGCCGGCCGTCGGCGCCCTGCCGCCCCGGATCACCGCCGCCGGACAGCTCGCCCGCGTCCAGGGACTGCGCGGACTCGCCGCCCGTACCGCCAATGTCGTGGGAGCCCCGCTCGGCGGCGTCGCGGTGGCTGTCGGCGGCCCGAGGCTCGCGTTCGCCGCGGCCGGGGTGCTCTTCGCCGTATCACTGCCGCTGCTCCTGTCCCTGCGGATCAGCCCCCTGCCCGCCCGGGAAGCCGCCGAACCGTCCGGCACCGCCTGGCACGACCTGGTCGACGGGCTGCGCCACATCCGCCGTCACCCGGTGCTCGGACCGCTCATGCTGGCCGTCGCCCTCAGCGAACTGGGCTTCGCGGGGCCGCTCAACCTCGGGCTGATCCTGCTCGCCCGCGAGCGCGGCTGGGGCGCCTCCGGCATGGGCTGGATCGTCGCCGCGTTCGGGGTCGGCGCCGGTGCGTCGGCCCTGGTGCTCGCCGTGCGCGGCCGGGTGCCGCGGGCCGGGCTCGTGATGTGTCTGATGGTGCTGATCGGCGCGGTCGCCATAGCGGCCCTGGCCTACACGCCCTCGCTGGGCCCCGCCGTAGCCGTCGCCGTCTGCATCGGGCTCTTCGCGGGCCTCGGCGGCTCCCTGTGCGGCGCCCTGATCCAGACGGTCACCGAACCCGCCTATCTGGGCCGGGTCACCTCCGTGTCGACGCTCTTCACCCATGCGATCGCACCGCTCAGCTACCCGGTCGCGGGAGCCGCCGTCGCCGCATGGGGGACGGGCCCGGTCTTCGTCGCCAGCGCCGCGGTGTCCGCGGCGGGGGCGGTGGCCGCTCTGACCTTCACCCGGTTGCGCCGCGCGGAACTCCCGCGCTGACCCGTCCCCGTACGCCCTACACGCCCAGCTCCGCCGTGTGCAGCCGGGCCACCGCCTCCTGGTCGCCCTCCAGCCCCACCGTCGCCGCGTCCTGCCGGCCGAACACGAAGAGCAGCAGCTCGCCCGGCTCGCCGGTGACCGTCACGACCGGGGTGCCCTTGTGCGCCACCGCCGTCTGGCCGTTCGGGCGGCGCAGTACCAGCCCCACCGGGGACTTGCGGCCCAGCAGCCGGGCCGTCCTCTCCGCACGGGACCACAGCACATCGGCGAAGACCGGGTCCAGCGCCCGCCGCGACCAGTCCGGCTGGGCCCGGCGCACATCCTCCGCGTGGACGTAGAACTCGACGGAGTTGGCGGCCTCGTCGATCTGCTTCAGACCGAACGGGGACATCCGCGGCGGACCGGTACGGATCAGCTGGATCAGCTCCTCGTACGGCTTCGCCGTGTACTCCGCCTGCACCCGCTCCAGGCGGTTCTTCAGCAGGCTCAGCAGCGCACCTCCCGCCGCGTCCGGCCGACGCTCGCGGACCACCACATGGGCGGCGAGGTCCCTGGTCGTCCAGCCCCGGCACAGAGTCGGGGCTTCCGGTCCCGCCGCCTCCAACAGGTCGGCGAGCAGAAGTCGTTCGCGCTTCGCATGGGTCGACATGTTCGCCAGCGTACGACCGTCGCACGCGGTCCGCCCAGTGGACGCCGCACGGAACCGCTCCCGCGACCACGGCACAATGGGCGCATGACCAGCGCGCCCACGCCCAGCACCCCGCCGCCGTCCGGCACCCTCGACCCGGCCATCGCCGCCCGCCTCAAGCGCGGCGCCGACGGGCTCGTTCCGGCCATCGCCCAGCAGTACGACACCGGCGAGGTACTGATGCTCGGCTGGATGGACGACGAGGCGCTGCACCGCACCCTCACCACCGGCCGCTGCACCTACTGGTCCCGCAGCCGTCAGGAGTACTGGGTCAAGGGCGACACCTCGGGCCACATCCAGCAGGTCAAGTCCGTCGCCCTCGACTGCGACGCCGACACCGTCCTCGTCAGGGTCGACCAGACGGGTGCCGCCTGCCACACCGGCGACCGCACCTGTTTCGACGCCGACGTCCTCCCGCTCGCCCAGTAGGGTCAGCCGCCATGGATCTCGATACCTTCCGCAAGCTGGCCGTCGAACGGCGCGTCATCCCCGTCAGCCGCCGGCTCCTCGCGGACGGCGACACCCCGGTCGGCCTCTACCGCAAACTCGCGGGCGAGCGCACCGGCACCTTCCTGTTGGAATCCGCGGAGAACGGCCGCACCTGGTCGCGCTACTCCTTCATCGGGGTGCGCAGCGCCGCGACCCTCACCGCACACGACGGGCAGGCCCACTGGCTGGGCACCCCGCCCGTCGGAGTCCCCGTCGACGGTGACCCGCTGCAGGCCCTGCGCGCCACCATCGAGACCCTGCACACCCCGCACGACCTGGTCGTCGACAACGGGATGCCCCCGTTCACCGGCGGCATGGTCGGCTATCTGGGCTACGACGTCGTGCGCCGCCTGGAGAAGATCGGCGACAGTGCGGAGGACGACCTCCGCCTTCCCGAGCTGACGATGCTGCTCACCTCGGACCTGGCCGTGCTCGACCACTGGGACGGCAGCGTCCTCCTGATCGCCAACGCGATCAACCACAACGACCTCGCGACCGGCGTCGACGAGGCGTACGCGGACGCCGTCGCCCGTCTCGACGCCATGGAGCGGGACCTCTCGCGCCCCGTCGAGAACACCCCCGCCGCCCTGCCGCCGTCCGAGCTCCCCCCGTACACCGCGCTGTGGGGCGGCGCGGCGTACCAGGACGCCGTCGAGGACGTAAAGGAGCGCATCAGGGCCGGCGAGGCCTTCCAGGTCGTCCCCTCCCAGCGCTTCGAAACCCCGTGCACGGCGAGCGCGCTGGACGTCTACCGGGTGCTGCGCGCCACCAACCCGTCGCCGTACATGTACCTCTTCCGCTTCGACGGCTTCGACGTCGCGGGCTCCAGCCCGGAAGCCCTCGTCAAGGTCGAGGACGGACGCGCCATGGTCCACCCGATCGCCGGAACCCGGCACCGCGGCGCCACCCCGCAGGAGGACCAGGCGCTGGCCGACGAACTCCTCGCCGACCCGAAGGAGCGCGCCGAGCACCTGATGCTCGTCGACCTCGGCCGCAACGACCTCGGGCGGGTCTGCGAACCCGGCACCGTCGAGGTGGTCGACTTCATGTCGATCGAGCGGTACTCGCACGTGATGCACATCGTCTCCACCGTCACCGGCCGGGTCGCCGAGGGCCGCACCGCCTTCGACGTCCTCACCGCCTGCTTCCCCGCGGGCACCCTTTCCGGCGCCCCCAAGCCCCGTGCGATGCAGATCATCGAGGAGCTCGAACCGACCCGCCGCGGACTGTACGGAGGCTGCGTCGGCTACCTCGACTTCGCCGGGGACTCCGACACCGCCATCGCCATCCGGACCGCCCTGCTCCGCGACGGCACGGCGTACGTCCAGGCCGGAGCCGGTGTCGTCGCCGACTCCGACCCGGTCGCCGAGGACACCGAGTGCCGCAACAAGGCCGCCGCCGTGCTCCGCGCGGTGCATACGGCCAACCGGCTCCACGGCTGACGAGGCCGTAGGGGATAGTGGGGTATGTGAGTGCTGTTCCCGTACCCCAGCCCCGTGCCCGAGCGGCTACCGCCGATGCCACGGGAAGCCGCCGCAGCCTGGCCGCCGGACTGCTCCTCGGCGCGGCCGGCGCCACCGTCGTCCTGCTCGCCTCCGGCCAGACCTGGGCCGAGGGCCGGGCGGCCGTCGGCGGCGGCTCCCTGCCGCTGGCCGCCGACGGTCAGGACGTCACCGGTCTCCCGGCGGCCCTGGCCATTGTCGGCCTGGCCGCCCTCGTCGCCGTCTTCGCCGTGCGCAGCAGCGGGCGGCTGATCGTCGCCGGGCTTCTCGCCCTCAGCGGCCTCGGTGCCGGACTGAGCGCCTGCCTCGGCGCCTCCGACAGCTCGGCGCTCAATGAGAAGGCCGCGCAGACCACCGGCGACACCGCGGCGACCATCGGCGTCCTCAGCCACACCGCGTGGCCCTACGTCACCGCGGCCGGCGGCCTGCTGATCCTCCTCGCCGGACTGCTCGCCCTGCGGTACGGGAAGCTCTGGCCGACCATGTCGGGACGGTACGAACGGGACGGCACCCCCCGCCCCCGCAAGGCCGCCCGCACCGCCCCGGACCCGGACCGGCCCGAGGACCTCTGGAAGGCCCTGGACCGCGGTGAGGACCCGACGGGCGAGGCGTGACCCCGAGCTCACGCCGTACCCGCGCGTACGGGACAATGAGGCTGAGCTTTCTGCACAGCGGCACCAACAGCGGCACCAGCTTTGCGTACAGCGATACCAACAGCGCATCACCAACAAGGAGCAACTCATGGCGGGCAGCAGCCACGGACACACCCCGGCCGCCTGGACCGGTGTCATCATCTCCTTCATCGGCTTCTGCGTCGCGGGCGTCTTCACGGTCGCGGCCAACCTGGTCGGCTTCTGGGCCGGTATCGCCGTCATCCTCCTCGGCGGCGTGGTCGGCCTCGCGATGAAGGCCGCGGGCCTCGGCATGCCGAAGGAGTCGGAGGAGATGGCCCGCGCCAGGGCGCGTGCCGCGCAGGCCCAGATCTCCTGACGCACGCGGCAACGCGACACCCCACGGGTGTGCGAGGCGCAGCCCGGCCGGGCTGCGCCTTTCCGCGTCAGCAGGGATAATCACCGAGTGGACGCATCGCCCAGCCCAGCCGCAGCGCCGTCGGCGCCGGGCCCCCGGCCCGCCCCCGGCCCTCCGCCGACGTCCGGACCGCCGCCGATGTCCGACCGGCCGTCCCCGCCCGTCTTCCCTCCGGCCCCCGTGCCCGTCTCGCGGATCCGGCGCCTCGCCGTTCCGGCGGGAGTCATGGCCGCGGTCATCGGTGCCTTCGGGTACGTCGGCGCCGTCGACCCCAATCAGCAGGGCCACTACCCGGTGTGCCCGCTGCTACGGTTCACCGGCCTGTACTGCCCGGGATGCGGTGGGCTGCGCAGTGCCCACGCCGTCGCGCACGGCGACATCGCCGCCGCCCTCGGCTCCAACGCGCTCGCCGTCGTCGGCTACGCGGCCTTCGCCGTCCTCTGGGTGGTCTGGACGGCCCGCGCCGCCCGGGGAAGGCCCATGAGCATCGCCGCGAAACCCGTCGTCTGGTGGGGGATCGGGGCCGTGCTGCTGATCTTCTCGATCGTCCGGAATCTTCCGTTCGGATCGGCGTTGGCGCCTTGAATGCCCAGGTAGTGGGACATTCGCCGACTCGATTCGGGCCCTTCGCCCTCCTGCGGATAGCATTGACATGCCTGATCCTGTTCCCTCATCACCGTTCCGGAAGGGGGCCGCTCGCGTGAGTGTGCTCGACGAGATCATCGACGGCGTACGCGCCGACCTCGCGGAGCGGCAGGCGCGCGTCAGCCTCGACGAGCTGAAGGCGCGCGCGGCGCGCGCTGCCGCGGCCAAGGACGGAGCCGCCGCCCTGCGGGGCGAGGGCGTCACCGTCATCTGCGAGGTCAAGCGCTCAAGCCCCTCCAAGGGGGCCCTCGCCGCCATCGCCGACCCGGCCGCGCTCGCCGCGGACTACGAGGCGGGCGGCGCGTCCGTCATCTCGGTCCTCACGGAGGAGCGCCGCTTCGGCGGTTCGCTCGCCGACCTGGAGGCCGTCCGCGCCAAGGTCGACATCCCGGTCCTGCGCAAGGACTTCATCGTCACCTCCTACCAGCTCTGGGAGGCCCGCGCCTACGGTGCCGACCTCGCCCTGCTGATCGTCGCCGCCCTCGACCAGGAGGCACTGGTCTCCCTGATCGAGCGCGCCGAGTCCATCGGTCTGACGCCGCTGGTCGAGGTGCACGACGAGGAGGAGGCGGAGCGCGCCGTGGACGCCGGGGCGAAGGTCATCGGCGTCAACGCCCGCAATCTGAAGGACCTCAAGGTCGACCGCTCCACCTTCGAGCGCGTCGCCCCCGAGATCCCCGACCACATCGTCAAGGTCGCCGAGTCCGGCGTCCGCGGTCCGCACGACCTGATCGCGTACGCCAACGCGGGCGCCGACGCGGTGCTCGTGGGCGAGTCCCTGGTCACCGGCCGCGACCCGAGGGCCGCCGTCGCCGACCTGGTCGCCGCGGGCACCCATCCGGCGCTCCGCCACGGACGGGGCTGACCCCGCACCATGACCGCCGCACGTCCCGTGCCCCGCACCCGGCCGCGCCTGCGGCAGGCCCTGGTGACGGCTGCCCGGGACCCGCACGCGCCGCTGGCGCGCGGCTGCCGCCCCCGCGGCTGCCGCGCCCCCGCGCGCCGGGTGCACGGCAGGCGCGTGCGGTACGTGATCGGCGACGAGCCCGGCCAGGTCAACGGCATGCGATGGCGCACGGGGTCCGCGCTGTAGCGAGCCCCGGCCGACGTACCCGCACCACTCCTGTCATGGGTACGACCGCACCTCCCGACCGATTCCGGCCGTGGTGGCGCTTCGCTCACGGCGCATACGGTGAACCCACCCATTGCGATGTCGAGGAGACACGTCGGATGTCATCTGACTTCTTCATCCCGGACCCGGAGGGTCTGATCCCCAGCGCCGAAGGTTACTTCGGTGCGTTCGGCGGCAAGTTCATCCCGGAGGCGCTCGTCGCCGCCGTGGACGAGGTCGCCGTCGAGTACGACAAGGCGAAGGCCGACCCGGCCTTCGCCGCCGAGCTCAACGAGCTCATGATCAACTACACCGGCCGCCCCAGCGCGTTGACCGAAGTCCCGCGCTTCGCCGAGCACGCGGGCGGCGCCCGGATCTTCCTCAAGCGCGAGGACCTGAACCACACCGGCTCGCACAAGATCAACAACGTACTGGGTCAGGCGCTGCTCACCAGGCGCATGGGGAAGACCCGGGTCATCGCCGAAACCGGCGCCGGACAGCACGGTGTCGCCACCGCGACCGCCTGCGCGCTCTTCGGCCTCGAATGCACCATCTACATGGGTGAGATCGACACCGAGCGGCAGGCGCTGAACGTGGCGCGGATGCGGATGCTCGGCGCCGAGGTCATCTCCGTGAAGTCCGGCTCCAGGACGCTGAAGGACGCCATCAACGAGGCGTTCCGCGACTGGGTCGCCAATGTGGACCACACGCACTACCTCTTCGGCACCGTCGCGGGACCGCACCCCTTCCCCGCCATGGTCCGCGACTTCCACCGCGTCATCGGCGTCGAGGCCCGCCGCCAGATCCTGGAGCGGACCGGCCGGCTGCCGGACGCCGCCATCGCCTGTGTCGGCGGCGGCTCCAACGCCATCGGGCTCTTCCACGCCTTCATCCCGGACGCCCATGTCCGGCTGATCGGCTGCGAGCCCGCCGGGCACGGGGTGGAGACCGGCGAGCACGCGGCCACCCTGACGGCGGGCGAGCCCGGCATCCTGCACGGCTCGCGCAGTTACGTCCTTCAGGACGAAGAAGGCCAGATCACCGAGCCGTACTCCATCTCGGCCGGCCTGGACTATCCGGGCATCGGCCCGGAGCACGCGTACCTCAAGGACATCGGCCGCGGCGAGTACCGTGCGGTCACCGACGACGCCGCCATGCAGTCGCTGCGCCTGCTCTCCCGTACCGAAGGGATCATCCCGGCCATCGAGAGCGCCCACGCGCTGGCCGGGGCGCTGGAGGTCGGGAAGGAACTCGGCAAGGACGGACTGCTCGTGGTCAATCTGTCCGGCCGCGGCGACAAGGACATGGACACGGCGGCCCGCTATTTCGGGCTGTACGACGGGACCGACGGGGTCGTCGAGGCCGATGTGGCCGACGGGGAAGAGGAGGTCACCAGGTGAGCGGCAATGTGGAGCTGTTGAGTTCCTCCCTCGCGCGGGCCAAGGCGGAGAACAGGGCCGCGCTCATCGCGTACCTGCCGGCCGGCTTCCCGACCGTCGACGGCGCGATCGCCGCCGTGAAGGCGGTCGTGGCGGGCGGCGCGGACGTCGTCGAGGTGGGGCTGCCGCACAGCGACCCGGTGCTCGACGGACCGGTCATCCAGACCGCCGACGACATCGCCCTGCGTGGCGGCGTGAAGATCGCCGACGTGATGCGCACGGTCCGCGAGGCGTACGAGGCGACCGGCGTCCCGATCCTCGTCATGACGTACTGGAACCCGATCGACCGCTACGGCGTCGAGCGCTTCACCGCCGAACTCGCCGAGGCGGGCGGCGCCGGGTGCATCCTGCCCGACCTGCCGGTCCAGGAGTCCGAGCTGTGGCGCGAGCACGCCGACAAGCACGGTCTCGCGACTGTCTTCGTCGTCGCGCCGAGCAGCAGGGACGAGCGCCTCGCCACCATCACCGCGGCCGGCTCCGGCTTCGTCTACGCGGCCTCACTGATGGGGGTCACCGGCACCCGTGAGTCGGTCGGCGAGCAGGCCCAGGAACTGGTCGGGCGCACCCGGGCCACCACGTCCCTCCCGGTCTGCGTCGGCCTCGGCGTCTCCAATTCCCGGCAGGCCGCCGAGGTCGCCGGTTTCGCCGACGGGGTGATCGTCGGTTCCGCCTTCGTCAAGAGCATGCTGGACGCTCCCGACGAGGAGGCCGGCCTGGCCGCGGTCCGCTCCCTGGCGGGCGAACTCGCCGAAGGCGTTCGAAAGCGCTGAATCGGGTGTAACCCAAACGGGTGGACCTCGTCCGGGGAGGCACGCGCGTGCCTCCCCGGTTCGTTGCTGCGGGTGTGAGCGAGAAGAACGAACAGGGAAAAAGGGCCGCGCGAGACCGGCTCGTCCAGCAGCGTGAGCGCGAGAAGGCGCACGAGCGCCGCAGGCGTGGGCTGATCGTCGGCGGCGCCGTGGTGGGTGTGCTGGCGCTGGCCGCCGTCGTCGGCGTGATCGCCGCGAACACGGGCGGCAAGAGCAAGACGGCGGGCCCCGTCGTCGCACCGTCCGGTGCGACCGGCAAGGACGGCCTGGCCATCCAGGTCGGCGCGGACGGCGCCCCGTCCACGCTCACCATCTGGGAGGACTTCCGCTGCCCGGTCTGCGCCCAGTTCGAGAACGTGTTCCGGGACACCATCCACCAGCTGGAGAGCACCGGACAGGTGAAGGTCGAGTACCACCTCGCCACGATCATCGACGGCAATCTCGGCGGCAGCGGCTCGCTGCGGGCGGCCAATGCAGCGGCCTGCGCACAGGGCGCGGGCAAGTTCTCCGCGTACCACGACGTCCTCTACCGCAACCAGCCGCAGGAGACCGACGACACCTTCGGAGACAACGCCAAGCTGATCGAGCTCGCCGGGAAGGTCCCGGGGCTCGACACCCCCGCCTTCCGCAGCTGCGTGGACGACGGCAAGCACGACAGCTGGGTCCAGAAGTCCAACACGGCGTTCCGGAACGGCGGATTCCAGGGCACGCCGACCGTACTGCTCAACGGTGAGCCGATCTTCCCGAAGAAGGGGAACGAACCTCTCACCGCGGCGAACCTGAAGAAGTGGGTCGCCGAGGCCGACAAGGGCAAGAAGCCGGGTGCGGCCACACCGGCGCCGTCGCACTCCTGAGTGGTGGTCCGGCAGGGGGAATCCATGACCGGCCCGTTACCCATACGTTGTCGGGCGAGTTGCGGTAGGCCCCACCCGGCAAGGTAGCGTCGACCCTGCCATGGACCTTGCCTACATTCCCAGTCCGTCGACCGGCGTGATCTATCTCGGCCCGATCCCGCTCCGCGGCTACGCGTTCTGCATCATCATCGGCGTCTTCGTCGCCGTCTGGTTCGGCAACAAGCGCTGGATCGCCCGGGGCGGCAGAGCCGGTACCGTCGCCGACATCGCCGTGTGGGCGGTGCCCTTCGGCCTCGTCGGCGGGCGGCTCTACCACGTCATCACCGATTACCAGCTGTACTTCAGCGACGGTGAGAACTGGGTCAACGCCTTCAAGATCTGGCAGGGCGGCCTCGGCATCTGGGGTGCGATCGCGCTCGGCGCCGTCGGTGCCTGGATCGGTTGCCGCCGCCGCGGGATCCCGCTGCCGGCCTGGGCCGACGCGCTCGCCCCCGGTATCGCCCTGGCCCAGGCCTGTGGCCGCTGGGGCAACTGGTTCAACCAGGAGCTGTACGGCAAGCCGACCGATGTGCCGTGGGCGCTGAAGATCAGCGAGGGCCCCAACAGGGTCGCCGGTACGTACCACCCGACGTTCCTGTACGAGTCGCTGTGGTGCATCGGTGTCGCCCTGCTGGTGATCTGGGCGGACCGCCGCTTCAGGCTCGGTCACGGCCGGGCGTTCGCGCTGTACGTCGCCGCGTACTGCGCGGGACGCGGCTGGATCGAGTACATGCGGGTCGACGAGGCCCACCACATCCTGGGCGTACGCCTCAATGTGTGGACCGCGGGGATCGTGTTCCTGTTGGCGGTGGTGTACATGGTGATCTCGGCGAAGGTGCGGCCGGGGCGCGAGGAGGTCGTGGAGCCCGGCGCGGTGGACGCCGAGGGCGTCGAGGACGGCGAGAGCGCGAAGGACGGCGAAGGTCCCGATGCCGTGAAGGACGGCGAAGCCCCGGATGACGTGGACGCGGCGGTCGCGTCGTCCGACGCGGACGCGGGTCCTGGCGCGGACGGCGGTGCCGAGCGAGCCGACGACTCCGAGGACAGTGCCGCGAAGACGCCGGAGAAGAACGGCGCCGCGGAGGCGGCGAAGAACGGCTGAGCCGTGCGTGCGTCACGCGTGGGGCCCCGAACCGCCTGGTTCGGGGCCCCACGCGTGTCCTCGATCGCCGGATCGACGGGCGGGCCCGCAGCGGATCCCGGCCGTCACCCCGCCCGCGTGGCCAGCGCCAGCGTGCGGCGGGCCGAGGCCACCACCGCCGCGTCGACGAACCGGCCGTCCGGCAGGGCCAGCGCGCCCTCGTCCGTCACGGCCGCCTCCACGATCTCCGCCGCCGCCTCGACCTCCCGCGCCGTCGGGCAGAACGCCCGCTCGATGACCGGGAGCTGGCGCGGATGGATCGCCGCCCGGCCCAGGAAACCCAGTGCCCGGCCGCGCGCGCAGGACGCCCACAGGCCGTCCAGGTCCCGTACGTCCGTGAACACCGACTGGGCGGGCGGCGCGAGACCGGCCGCGCGGGCGGCGACCACGACCCGGCTGCGCGACCAGTCGAGCCCGGTGTCGTCCCGTACCCCCAGATCGGCCCGGAGGTCCGCTTCGCCCAGCGCGATGGAGCGCACCTGGGGATGGGCGGCGGCGACCGTGTAGGCGTGCTCGATGCCGAGCGCCGATTCCAGCAGCGGACAGAGCGCGACCCCCGGCGCCACGGCCGCGATGTGGTGCACGGAGGCCGCGTGCGTGATCTTCGGCAGCCGGAATTCGGCGAGACCCGGCAGTCCGGCCAGGGCGACGACATCCGCCTCGGTGTGGACCCGGACATGGAGCGGCACGTCCGTGTCCTCGGCCGGTTCGGACAACAGCTCGGCGGTGGCCGACCGCGCGTACTCCTTGCGGTCCGGCGCGACCGCGTCCTCCAGATCGACGATCACCACGTCCGCGCCCGCGTCGCGTGCCTTGCGCACCACCTCGGGCCGGTCCCCGGGCACGTACAGGAAGGTGAGGGGGACCATCGCCGTCACAGGACGCTCTCCGCCCGCAGCGCGGCGATCTCCGGGCCCGACAGACCCAGGGCGGTGAGGATCTCGTCGGTGTCCGCACCGTGCGGCCGGCCCGCCCAGCGGATCGCGCCCGGTGTCGCCGAGAGCCGGAACAGGACGTTCTGCATCCGCAGCGGTCCCAGCTCCGGGTCGTCCACCTCGGTGACGGAGTCCAGGGCCCGGTACTGCGGGTCCTCCATCACGTCCTGGATGCCGTGGATGGGCGCGATGGCCGCCTCCGCCTTCTCGAACGCGGAGACCGCCTCCTCACGCGTGTGCCGGGCGACCCAGTCACCGACCGCCTCGTCGAGTTCGTCGGAGTGCTCTGCGCGGGTGGTGCCGGAGCCGAACCAGGGCTTGTCGATCAGCTCGGGCCGGCCGACCAGACGCATGACCCGTTCGGCGATCGACTGCGCGGAGGTGGAGACGGCGACCCAGTGCCCGTCCGAGGTGCGGTAGGTGTTGCGCGGGGCATTGTTCCGGGAGCGGTTGCCGGTGCGCGGCTGTACGTAGCCGAGCTGGTCGTACCAGACCGGCTGCGGGCCGAGCACGGTCAGGATCGGCTCGATGATCGCCATGTCGACGACCTGCCCCTCCCCGGTCCTGTCGCGTCCGGCGAGCGCGGCCATCACGGCGTACGCGGTGGCCAGCGCCGCGATCGAGTCGGCGAGCCCGAACGGCGGGAGCGTGGGCGGCCCGTCCGGTTCCCCGGTGATCGCGGCGAACCCGCTCATCGCCTCGGCCAGGGTGCCGAAGCCGGGACGGTGCGCGTACGGACCGAACTGACCGAAGCCGGTGACCCTGGCCAGCACCAGCCGCGGATTGACGGCGTGCAGCTCCGCCCAGCCGAGACCCCAGCGCTCCAGGGTTCCGGGCCGGAAGTTCTCGATGATCACATCGGTCCCGGCGGCCAGCCGGAGGAGGATGTCGCGCCCGCCGGGGCTGGACAGGTCGAGGGTCAGATTGCGCTTGTTGCGGCCGAGGAGCTTCCACCACAGACCGACGCCGTCCTTCGTGGGCCCGTGTCCGCGTGACGGATCGGGCCTGCGCGGATGCTCCACCTTGATCACCTCGGCGCCGAAGTCACCGAGCATGGTGGCGGCGAGGGGGCCCGCGAAGAGCGTGGCGAGGTCGATGACCCGCAGCCCGGTCAGCGGCGCCTGCGCGGTGGTGTTCATGCCGCGTCGATCTCACTGCGGTACGGCATGGAGGTCGAGGCGCCCGGCCGCTGTACGCACAGCGCGGCGGCGGCCGACGCCCAGGCCAGCGACTCGGGTACGGGCCGTCGTTCGCCGAGCGCCACGGCGAGCGTCCCGACGAAGGTGTCCCCGGCCCCGGTGGAGTCGACCGCGGTGACCTCGGGGGCGGGGAAGAGAACGGGCTCGCCGCCCCGGGCGGCGTACAGGCAGCCCTTCGAGCCGAGTGTGACCACGACCGCGGGGACCTGGCCGAGCAGCAGCTGCGCCGCCGCGTGGGGGTCCGTGGCGCCGGTGAGCGCGGCCGCCTCGTGCTCGTTGGGGATCAGCAGGTCGACGCAGTCGAGGAGTTCGGAGGGCAGAGGCTGTACGGGGGACGGGGTGAGGATGGTCCGTACGCCCTGGGCATGGGCCACGCGCGCACCCTCCAGCATGGCGGACAGCGGCAGCTCCAGCTGGAGGAGCAGCAGATCGGCCCCGGCGATGGCGGCCATCTCGCCGGGGCCGAGAGCGGTGACGGCGCCGTTGGCGCCGGGGATCACCACGATGGAGTTGGCGCCCAGCTCGTCGACGACGATGTGCGCGGTGCCGCTGGGGCCTTCGGCCGTCTGCAGCAGATCGGTGTCGACGCCCGCGTGTTCCAGGTTGGACCGCAGCAGGGCGCCGTACTCGTCGTCGCCGACCGCGCCGATCATCGTCACGTCGCCGCCCGCACGGGCTGCAGCGACGGCCTGGTTGGCGCCCTTGCCGCCGGGAACGGTACGGAATTCCCGTCCGGTGACGGTCTCTCCTCGCTCCGGCGCCCGTGCGACGTACGCGACGAGATCCATATTGGTGCTGCCGAGCACCGCGATGCCGGTCATGGGCGGAGTGCCTCCTTGAGGGTGAGCCGGTGGGTCTGTTCGGCGAGGGCGTCGAAGCCGATGGAGTCGAATCCGGCGACCGACGTGGCGAGACGGTTCTTCAGCGGGGCGGTCCAGTGGTCGGGCAGCGCGCCGGGGCTCCCGGCCAGCAGTGCGGCGAGCGAGCCGGCGGTCGCACCGTTGGAGTCGGTGTCCCAGCCGCCCGACACCGCACGGCAGATGGAGTCGGAGTAGTCGCCGTCGGCGTGGGTCAGGGCCGCGGCCAGCAGGGCGGCGTTGGGCAGCACATGGACCCAGTGGTACCCGCCGTACTCGGCGTGCAGCCGGTCGGCCACCGCGTCGAAGCCGCTCTCGCCACGGGCCGCCGCGATGCCGAAGCGCACCGCGTGCGCGAACCGCGAACGCGGCGGCACGACGCGCAGCCCGGCGGCCAGACAGCCGTGCACGTCGTGCGCGCCGCCGGCCGCTTCGGCGAGTGCGGCGGCGGCGAACATGGCCCCGTACACCCCGTTGGCGGTGTGGGTGAGGACCGCGTCCCGGTGGGCCTGCTCCGCCGCGGCCGACGGGTCGCCCGGATGCGTCCAGCCGTGCACATCGGCCCGGATCTGCGCACCGATCCACTCCCGGAACGGATTGCGGTACCGGGCGGTGCTCGGGGGCTCGATCCCGTCGAGCAGATTGCGGTACGCGACCCGCTCGGCGGTGAACGTGCGGCCGGCCGGGAGTTCGTCGAGCCAGAGCCGGGCGAGATCGCCGGTGGTGAAGGACGGACCGTACCGCTGGAGCAACAGCAGGGTGAGCAGAGGGTGGTCGAGGTCGTCGTCCTCCGGCATGCCGTCGATGTTCTCGGCCAGGGAAGTGGACGCGGAGCGGCGGTTCCAGGGGTAGGTGGCGGCCAGCTCGGCGGGCAGCCCCTTGGCGGTGAACCAGGTGGTCAGCGGCCAGTTGCCGGTGGCACGGGCCAGTGCGCGGATACCGGCGAGCGGCAGTTTCTCGACGGGTTTGCCGAGCAGACAGCCGGCGGCCCGGCCCAGCCAGGCGGCGTGCAGCCGTTCGTGGCTCACCGGTGTCGGGCCCGTGCGGGAGGCCGGCCAGTTCGGACAGGCGGCCCGGACGGCGGCCAGGTCCGTCGGTTCGTCCGCCGCCAACGGCGAGTCCAGCAGGGCGAGTTCGTCGAGCAGTCGCTCGGCCAGCGCGCGCAGCTCCGGGGCCGGAGGGGTTGACGCGCCCGCCCGCTCCGGAGCGGGGGCGCCGCCCGCCTCGTACCACCGGCGGGCGATGGCCCGCGCGTCCCGCCCGTCCTCGGCGGCCTGGCGCAGCTCGTGCCCGACCAGGTCCTCGGGCTGCACCCACGTCACCCGGAGGGTCATGGCGTACCCGCCAGCGCGCTGAACGCCGACTCGTGGGCGCGGCGCCGGGCCGTGTCCCGTGCGAACACTTCGCGGGCGACGCCCGCCAGGGCCCGGGCGGGGGCGTGCAGATCGAGCCGGCTGGCCTCGGCGACCGTGCTCACCCAGTCGGCGGGGATCGCCGGTTCGCCGTGGAGCGCGCCCGCGACGGCGCCGCTCATGGTGGCGATCGAGTCGCAGTCCCGGCCGTAGTTGACCGAGCCGAGGACCGCGTGCCGGTAGTCACCGTCCGCGACGAGCAGCATGCCGAGCGCGATCGGGAGTTCCTCGATGGCGTGCAGCCGGGACGGCCGGCGGGCGCCGAGGGAGGGGGCGCGGTAGTCGGGGCCCACGGTGTCGAAGGGCGCGACGGCGGCGCGCAGCGGAGCGAGCGCGGTCTCGAAGTCGTGGTGACGGGTGGCCACTTCGCACACCGCTTCGATGGCGGACCGGGTGCCGTCCTTGGCGAGCGACAGACAGGTGTCGACGACGCCGGCGGGCGTCGCGTCCGGGGCGCAGGCGGCGGCGACGGCCGCGGCGAAGACTCCGGCCGCTTCCCTGCCGTAGGAGGACTGATGGGCGCCGGCGACATCCAGCGCCTCGGCGTACGCGGCCTCCGGGTGGGCGGCGTTGACCAGGCCGACCGGAGCCATGTACATCGCCGCACCGCAGTTGACGATGTTTCCGGAGCCCGCCTCGCGCGGATCGACATGGCCGTAGTGCAGCCGCGCGACGATCCACTTCTCGGCGAGGAAGATCCGCTGGAGCGGCAGCGCGTCGGCCTCCAGCTCCGGAATCCAGCGGGGGGTGGAGATCAGCTCCGGCACGAGGTGGTCGGCGACCGCGTACGCGTCGAGATGGTCGCGCACGGCGTCGTACACCCGTACCAGCGCATGGCTCATCAAGGTGTCGTCGGTGACGTGTCCGTCGCCCTTGTGGTATGGGGCGATGGGGCGGGCCGTACGCCAGTCGTCGCCGTCCCACGGGCCGACGATGCCGCTGATCCGCCCGCCGTGGCGGGCCACGATCTGCTCGGGGGGCCGGCCCTCGACCGGACCGCCGAGCGCGTCGCCGACCGCGGCGCCGACGAGCGCTCCCGTGATCCGCTCATCGAGTGTGAGTGCCGTGGTTCTCGCCCCGGACCGCACGGGCGTCATGGATGTCATGTCCGAATTGTCCACCCGTGGGCTTCGGTTCCGTGGCTGCCAGGAGCCCGGCGAGTTCGATCAGGTCGGTCCCCGCGAGACGGGGCAGCGCACACCCCGCCAAGGTGCGGCAGGCCTCGCGCCAGCCGTCCGGGACGGCGCCGACGCCGCAGAGCGCGCCGGTCAGCGCGCCGGCCAGCGCGGGCGCGGAGTCGGCCACCCGTGACAGGCACGCCGCCGCGGGAACGGCCTGGGCGATCTGGCCGCGGGCCGCGGTGGCCAGGGCGAGCGCGACCGGGACGGTCTCGGCGGCGGCGATCCCGTAGCTGTAGACGTGGTCCACGATCTGATGCTCCAGCACCGGTACCAGGGCGAACGCGCCCGCCGCCTCGCCGACGAAGTCACGGGCGATCCGCACGGCGTGGGCGGCGTTGCGGGCGATCTCCGTGCCGTCGGGGAGTTGTGCGAGCGCGGCGTTCACCGCGGTGTCCACGTCCGCGCCGCCCAGCGCCTCGGCGATCGCGGCCGCCATCGCGCGGGCGCCGTGCACTCCGTCGCCGTCCTGGGTGTAGCGGGCGTCGAACTCGGCGAGGTCGGCGGCGGCCGCCGGGTCGGCGGGGTGGACGACGGCGAGCACGGCGGCCCGTACGCAGGCCGCGTCGTCGAAGTAGTGCGGGTTGTCGTGGCCGGTGGCGGGCGGGCGCAACCCGGCGGCGAGATTGCCGAGTCCGGCTCGTACCGAGATCCGGGCGCGCAGCGGGAGCACCGCGGACTCGACCTCGGGGGCGCGGGCGGCAGCCGCGGCGACCTCGGCCGCCAGCGCCTTCCAGGCGACGTCGACGGCGGCCCGCATCCGGTGTCCGGGGGACAGCCCGTGCAGCGGAACGGCCGTCGAGGCGAGCACGGTCCCGGCGGCGAACGCCGCCCATTCGGCGTCGTCGGACGGCCCGAGCCGCAGGGGTTCGGGCGGCTGGTTGAGGGCGATGGGGACGGGCAGCGTGGTTGTGGCGTTCTGCTCGGCGAAGGTGTCGAGCTCCCGGGTGAGGCGCCGGGTCCATTCGGGCATCCGGGCGGCCCGGTGCCGTGCGGCGGGCCACCCGGCGGCGTCCCCGGCGGCGAGCCCGAGCAACAGCCCCTCGATCCGGGCCCGATGACCCGGGGAGGGGTGGGCGCGTAGCCGGGCGGGCGGGGAAGCGGGGGTGCGCGGGGCGTCGTCGGGGGCGTCGTCGGAGGTGTCGCGCGGGGCTTCCTCGGGGGTTTCGCGGTAGGTGTCGCGCGGGGCGGTCCGGTGTGTTTCGCGTGCGGTGGCGGGTGCGACGGGGGAGTTGTGCGCCGGTCCGGCGGCGGACGCCCGAGGCGTGCCGCCCGGGTCCGTACGCGGGTGGTCCCGTGTCGGGCCCTCCTGGCCGGCGGCGGACGGGGCGTGCTCGGGGTCGGCGGGGTGCGCCCGGCCGCCTTCCGGTGCACGGGCTGTTGCATCCCGCCCGCCTTCCGGTGTGCGGGCTGCACCCCGGCCGCCCTCGTCCGTCTCGTCCGCGTCGTCCGCCTCGTCCGGGGTGAGCAACTCCGCGATGTCCAGGACGTGGTAGCCCCGCATCGACGGCAGGCAGCTGCCCCGGACCGGACCGATCGCCTCCCCCCAGTGCCGCGGAATCGCCGACGCCCCGTGCAGGGCGCCGGCCAGGGCCCCCGCCACCGCGGCCGTCGTGTCCGCGTCGCGGCCCATGTTGACCGCGGTCAGCACCGCCGTGCGGAAGTCGCCGCGCGCCGCCGCGAACGCTCCGAAGGCCAGGCCGACCGCCTCGGGCGCCAGGTCCGTCCACGGGTAGCCGCCGACCACCACCGCGGAGCGCACCGCGCGTTCCCCGGTGAGCCGGTCGGGGTACGTGCGCTGCGCGGCGGCCACGGCGCGCCGCAGCGAACGCGCCGTCCAGGAGTCCATGGGGACGACGGACAGCGCGGCGGCGATCACCGACGCGACCCCGGCGCCCGCCATCGCGGCGGCCACCCCGGCCGCCACCGCCTGGCCGCCGTAGATCCCCTCCCCGTCATGGCTGACCCGCCCGTCGACCGCGACCAGACGCGCCGCCTCGTCCGGCCGGCCCGCCGCGAAGACGCCGAACGGCGCCGCCCGCATCGCCAGGCCGTCGCTCCAGGCGTGCCGGTGCTGGGCGGAGATCGGGGCGGCCAGGCCCCGGCGCAGATTCTCCAGCGTGCCCCGCTCGCTGAACCCGGCACCGCGGAACGGCCCTTCGTCCAGGTCGGCGATCCACAGGTGCCACGCCCGCTCCACCTGGGTGACCGTCAGCGCCGAACCGTGCCGCGCGAGGAGCAGCCCGGAGAAGATCGCGTACTCCGTGTCGTCCGTGCCCGCGGGGTCGTCGCTCACGAAGCCCTCGATCCGGCCCCAGCGACGACGGATCTCGGACGGCCGCAGGTTCTCCGCCGGTGCGCCCAGCGCGTCACCGACCGCGAGGCCGAGCAGTGCGCCCCGGGCCCGGTCCCCCAGGTCCCCCCGGGGCGCGCCGCCCCGCACCGCCGCCCGGGCGCCATGCGTCCGAGGCTCCACCGGACTTCCTGCAATCGACTCCATCGCGTCGACCCTTCGCTCGCACCGGGCCCGTTCTCGTGCCTCCTCGATATGTGCCACGCGAAGCCTCGGCAGAGGCCGAAATCACAACAAAAGGGCCAGTCGGATGATGGCCCGGACGTGGCAAGGCAGGCCGTACTTACCTGGTCACAGGGCAGGTAAGTACGGCCTGCCTTGCTGGCGGGCGCCCTTTTTCGTGCGTACTTTCGATGGAGCTGAGCGGGGGCGGAGCGCGTGAAACCCGCTGCCGGAGAAGGGGAGAGCTGTGTCCATCATCGAGACCGACGCCGTACTGCACGAGGCGCACCGTGACAACCACACCCACCGCGATGTGAACGGCGGCTGGCTGCGCCCGGCGGTGTTCGGCGCCATGGACGGGCTCGTCTCCAACCTCGCGCTGATGACCGGCGTCGCGGGTGGCGCCGTCTCCCAGCAGACGATCGTGATCACCGGTCTGGCGGGCCTGGCCGCCGGTGCCTTCTCCATGGCGGCCGGCGAATACACCTCCGTCGCCTCGCAGCGTGAGCTCGTCGAGGCCGAACTCGACGTCGAGCGGCGCGAGTTGCGCAAGCACCCCCAGGACGAGGAGCGGGAGCTCGCCGCGCTCTACGAGTCGCGCGGCGTCGAGCCCCGTCTCGCCCGCGAGGTCGCGCGCCAGCTGTCGCGCGATCCGGAGCAGGCCCTGGAGATCCACGCCCGCGAGGAGCTAGGCATCGACCCGGGCGACCTGCCCTCGCCGCTCGTCGCCGCGGTGTCGTCGTTCGGCGCGTTCGCGCTGGGGGCCCTGTTGCCCGTACTGCCGTATCTGCTCGGCGCGAGCGCGATGTGGCCGGCCGTGCTGCTCGCCCTGGTCGGGCTGTTCGCCTGCGGTGCGGTGGTGGCCAGGGTGACGGCGCGCAGCTGGCTGTACAGCGGGCTGCGCCAGCTGGCGCTCGGCGGGGCCGCCGCGGCGATCACCTACGGTCTGGGCATGCTGTTCGGTGTGGCCGTCGGAGGCTGACCACGTAGACCGGGACATGACATGGAGCCCGTCCGGCCGGAGGTGTCGTCCTCGCGTGCCGGGCGGGCTCCCTTGCGTGACGTGTCCGCCATGGGTGTGACGCACGTCTTGGGGTCCGCCTCTGGGCGGACCGGTTCCGCGCGGCGTAAAATGAGTCTCTATGCAGGGCTGCACATAAGTAGCCGTTACCCGGCGGTTTCATTTCCTTTGCCGCCGGGCAAGAGCCGTACACACCGCAGGCAACGACGCCTGCTCTCTGCGGTCCCCCGGGCGCCGATCCTCCGACTGCGACCCACCCCCACCGCCTCAGGCGGTGTCCGGATGTTGGAACGGACTATCCGCTTCTTGAGAAGCGCCCCATCATGTAAATTGCACGAAATTTCGCAGAGGGCCAACGTCGTCCCTCGGCACTGCATATGCCACGACGACGACGGGAGAGCCCATGCGTACCGACGCCTGGTCGCCCATGGACGGTCGCCCCGCCCAGCAGGGGCTGTACGACCCCCGTAACGAGCACGACGCCTGTGGTGTCGGGTTCGTGGCCACCCTGACCGGTGTGGCCAGCCATGAGCTGGTCGAGCAGGCGCTGACCGTACTGCGCAACCTCGAACACCGCGGTGCCACCGGGTCCGAGCCCGACTCCGGCGACGGTGCCGGAATCCTTCTCCAGGTGCCGGACGCCTTCCTCCGCGACAAGGTCGCCTTCGACCTCCCCGAGGCCGGTGCCTACGGCGTCGGAATCGCCTTCCTGCCCGCGGACGACTCCACCGAGGCCGTCCGGAAGCTGGAGAAGATCTCCGCCGAGGAGGGCCTCAGGATCCTCGGCTGGCGCCAGGTCCCGGTCACCCCGGACATCCTCGGCAAGGGCGCCCGCGCCACCATGCCCGAATTCCGCCAGCTCTTCGTCACGGACGGCGAGAGCACCGGCATCGCGCTCGACCGCAAGGCCTTCGTGCTGCGCAAGCGCGCCGAGCGGGAGGCCGGGGTGTACTTCCCCTCGCTCTCCGCCCGCACGATCGTCTACAAGGGCATGCTCACCACGGGGCAGCTGGAGCCGTTCTTCCCGGACCTCTCCGACCGTCGCTTCGCCACCGCCGTCGCACTGGTGCACTCGCGGTTCTCCACGAACACCTTCCCGAGCTGGCCGCTCGCCCACCCGTACCGTTTCGTCGCGCACAACGGCGAGATCAACACGGTCAAGGGCAACCGCAACTGGATGAAGGCCCGCGAGTCCCAGCTCGTCACCAGCCTCTTCGGGGCTGCTCAGCTGGACCGGATCTTCCCCGTCTGCACACCCGACGCCTCCGACTCCGCCTCCTTCGACGAGGTCCTGGAGCTGCTCCACCTCGGCGGCCGGTCGCTGCCGCACTCGGTGCTGATGATGGTCCCCGAGGCGTGGGAGAGCCCCGAATCCCTGAATGCCATGGATCCGGCCCGCCGCGCCTTCTACCAGTACCACTCCACGATGATGGAGCCCTGGGACGGCCCGGCCTGCGTCACCTTCACCGACGGCACCCAGGTCGGCGCGGTGCTGGACCGCAACGGGCTGCGACCCGGCCGCTACTGGGTCACCGACGACGGCCTCGTCGTGCTCTCCTCCGAGGTCGGTGTCCTGGACATCGACCCCGCGAAGGTGGTCCGCAAGGGCCGCCTCCAGCCCGGCAGGATGTTCCTCGTCGACACGGCCGAGGGCCGCATCATCGAGGACGACGAGATCAAGGCCGCCCTCGCCGCCGAGCAGCCGTACCAGGACTGGCTGGAGGCCGGCGAGATCGAGCTGGAGGACCTCCCCGAGCGGGAGCACATCGTGCACACGCACGCCTCCGTCACCCGCCGCCAGCAGACCTTCGGCTACACCGAGGAAGAGCTGCGCGTCATCCTCGCGCCGATGTCCCGCACCGGCGGCGAACCGCTCGGCTCCATGGGTACGGACTCGCCGATCGCCGCCCTGTCCGAGCGCCCCCGGCTGCTCTTCGACTACTTCACCCAGCTGTTCGCGCAGGTCACCAACCCGCCGCTGGACGCCATCCGCGAGGAGCTCGTCACCTCGCTGCGCTCCACGCTCGGCCCGCAGGGCAACCTGCTGGAGCCGACCGCCGCGTCGTGCCGCAGCGTCACGCTGCCGTTCCCGGTGATCGACAACGACGAGCTGGCCAAGCTGATACACATCAACGCCGACGGCGACATGCCGGGGATGAAGGCTGCCACACTCTCCGGTCTCTACCGGGTCGGCGGCGGCGGTGAGGCCCTCGCCGCGCGGATCGAGCGGATCTGCGCCGAGGCCGACGCCGCCATAGAGGACGGTGCCCGCCTGATCGTCCTCTCCGACCGGCACTCCGACGCCGAGCACGCGCCGATCCCGTCGCTGCTGCTCACCTCCGCCGTCCACCACCACCTCATCCGCACCAAGCAGCGCACCCAGGTCGGTCTGCTGGTCGAGGCCGGGGACGTCCGCGAGGTCCACCACGTCGCGCTGCTCATCGGCTACGGCGCCGCCGCGGTCAACCCGTACCTGGCGATGGAGTCCGTCGAGGACCTGGTCCGTGCCGGTACGTTCATCGAGGGCATCGAGCCCGAGAAGGCCATCCGCAACCTGATCCACGCGCTCGGCAAGGGCGTCCTGAAGGTCATGTCCAAGATGGGCATCTCGACAGTCGCCTCCTACCGCGGCGCCCAGGTCTTCGAGGCCGTCGGCCTGAACGAGGACTTCGTCGCGAAGTACTTCCACGGCACCGCCAGCAAGATCGGCGGCGCCGGTCTCGACGTCGTCGCCCAGGAGGTCGCCGCCCGCCACGCCAAGGCGTACCCGGCCTCCGGTATCGCCGCCTCGCACCGCGCGCTGGAGATCGGCGGCGAGTACCAGTGGCGCCGCGAGGGCGAGCCGCACCTGTTCGACCCGGAGACGGTCTTCCGCCTCCAGCACGCCACGCGCACCAAGCGCTACGACATCTTCAAGAAGTACACGGACCGGGTGAACGAGCAGTCCGAGCGCCTGATGACGCTCCGTGGCCTGTTCACCCTCAAGACAAATGAGAACGGCAGGAGCGACCGCGAGGCGATCTCCATCGACGAGGTCGAGTCCGTCTCCGACATCGTCAAGCGCTTCTCCACCGGCGCCATGTCGTACGGCTCGATCTCCCGCGAGGCGCACGAGACCCTCGCCATCGCCATGAACCAGCTGGGCGGCAAGTCCAACACCGGCGAGGGCGGCGAGGACGCGGACCGGCTCTACGACCCGGCGCGCCGTTCGTCCATCAAGCAGGTCGCCTCCGGCCGCTTCGGTGTGACCAGCGAGTACCTGGTCAACGCGGACGACATCCAGATCAAGATGGCTCAGGGCGCCAAGCCCGGCGAGGGCGGCCAGCTGCCCGGCCACAAGGTCTACCCCTGGGTCGCCAGGACCCGGCACTCCACCCCGGGTGTCGGCCTGATCTCGCCGCCGCCGCACCACGACATCTACTCCATCGAGGACCTGGCCCAGCTGATCCATGACCTCAAGAACGCCAACCCGGCGGCCCGCATCCATGTGAAGCTGGTCTCCGAGGTCGGTGTCGGCACGGTCGCGGCGGGTGTCTCCAAGGCGCACGCGGACGTCGTCCTGATCTCCGGCCACGACGGCGGAACGGGCGCCTCCCCGCTCACCTCGCTCAAGCACGCGGGCGGCCCCTGGGAGCTCGGCCTCGCCGAGACCCAGCAGACCCTGCTGCTCAACGGCCTGCGCGACCGCATCGTCGTGCAGACCGACGGCCAGCTGAAGACCGGCCGCGACGTCGTCATCGCCGCGCTGCTGGGCGCCGAGGAGTTCGGTTTCGCGACCGCGCCGCTCGTCGTCTCCGGCTGCGTCATGATGCGCGTCTGTCATCTGGACACCTGCCCGGTCGGCATCGCCACGCAGAACCCGGTCCTGCGGAGCCGCTTCTCGGGCAAGGCCGAGTACGTCGTCAACTTCTTCGAGTTCATCGCCCAGGAGGTCCGTGAGCTCCTCGCCGAGCTGGGCTTCCGGACGATCGAGGAGGCCGTCGGCCACGCCGAGCTGCTCGACACCGACCGCGCCATCACCCACTGGAAGGCGCAGGGCCTGGACCTGGAACCCCTGTTCCACGTCCCGGAGCTGCCCGAGGGCGCGGTCCGTCACCAGCGGATCGAGCAGGACCACGGTCTCGCCAAGGCACTCGACAACGAGCTGATCAAGCTCGCCGCCGACGCCCTGAACGCGGAGAGCGCCGAGGCCGCCCAGCCGGTGCGGGCCCGGATCGCGATCCGGAACATCAACCGGACCGTCGGCACCATGCTCGGCCACGAGGTGACGAAGAAGTTCGGCGGCGCCGGTCTGCCGCAGGACACCATCGACATCACGTTCACCGGCTCCGCCGGCCAGTCCTTCGGCGCGTTCGTGCCGAGCGGAGTGACCCTGCGCCTGGAGGGCGACGCCAACGACTACGTCGGCAAGGGCCTCTCCGGCGGCCGCGTCGTCGTCCGCCCGGACCGCGGCGCCGACCACCTCGCCGAGTACTCCACCATCGCGGGCAACACGATCGCCTACGGCGCCACCGGTGGCGAGCTGTTCCTGCGCGGCCGGACCGGTGAGCGGTTCTGCGTCCGCAACTCCGGCGCGACGGTCGTCTCGGAAGGCGTGGGCGACCACGGCTGCGAGTACATGACCGGCGGTCACGCCGTCGTGCTCGGCGAGACCGGACGTAACTTCGCCGCGGGCATGTCAGGCGGCGTCGCGTACGTCATCGACCTGGACCGTGCCAACGTCAACTCCGGCAACCTCGGCGCGGTCGAGGCGCTCTGCGACACCGACGAGCAGTGGCTGCACGACGTGGTGCGCCGCCACCAGGAGGAGACCGGTTCCACGGTCGCCGAGAAGCTGCTCGCCGAGTGGGACAGCGCCGACGGTGGCGTCTCCCGCTTCAGCAAGATCATCCCGTCCACGTACAAGGCAGTGCTCGCCGCCAAGGACGCCGCTGAGCTCGCCGGTCTCTCCGAACAGGAGACCACCGAGAAGATGATGGAGGCGGCGACCAATGGCTGACCCCAAGGGCTTCCTGACCACCGGGCGCGCGGTCGCCGACGCCCGCCCCGTGGGCGAGCGCGTCAAGGACTGGAACGAGGTCTACGTTCCGGGCTCGCTGCTCCCGATCATCAGCAAGCAGGCCGGCCGCTGCATGGACTGCGGCATCCCGTTCTGCCACAACGGCTGCCCGCTCGGAAACCTCATCCCCGAGTGGAACGACTACGCCTACCGCGAGGACTGGACGGCCGCGTCCGAGCGCCTGCACGCCACGAACAACTTCCCGGAGTTCACCGGGCGGCTCTGCCCGGCCCCGTGCGAGTCGGCGTGTGTGCTCGGCATCAACCAGCCGGCCGTCACCATCAAGAACGTCGAAGTCTCCATCATCGACAAGGCGTGGGACAGCGGCGACGTCACCCCGCAGCCGCCCGAGCGGCTCTCCGGCAAGACCGTCGCCGTCATCGGCTCGGGCCCGGCGGGTCTCGCCGCCGCCCAGCAGCTGACCCGGGCCGGGCACACGGTCGCCGTCTACGAGCGCGCGGACCGCATCGGAGGCCTTCTCCGGTACGGCATCCCCGAGTTCAAGATGGAGAAGTCGCACATCAACCGCCGTATCGAGCAGATGCGCGCGGAAGGCACCAAGTTCCGTACGGAGACGGAGATCGGCAAGGACATCGACGCCGCCAAGCTCCGCCGCCGGTACGACGCGGTCGTCATCGCCGCCGGTGCCACCGTCTCCCGCGACCTGCCCGTCCCCGGCCGTGAGCTGAACGGTGTGCACTTCGCCATGGAGTACCTGCCGCTCGCCAACAAGGTGCAGGAGGGCGACCTGACGGTCTCCCCGATCACCGCCGAGGGCAAGCACGTGGTCGTCATCGGCGGCGGCGACACCGGCGCCGACTGCGTCGGCACCGCCCACCGCCAGGGCGCGCTCTCCGTCACCCAGCTGGAGATCATGCCCCGGCCGGGCGAGGACCGTAACGCCAACCAGCCCTGGCCGACCTTCCCGATGCTCTACAAGGTCACCTCCGCGCACGAGGAGGGTGGCGAGCGGGTCTACTCCGTCTCCACCACCCACTTCGAGGGCGACGAGGACGGCAATGTCCAGGCGCTGCACCTGGTCGAGGTGGAGTTCAAGGACGGCAGGCTGGAACAGAAGCCCGGCACCGAGCGCAGGATCCCCGCACAGCTGGTCACCCTGGCCATGGGCTTCACCGGCACCGACCAGTCCAACGGCCTGGTGCAGCAGTTCGGCCTGGAGCTCGACGAGCGCGGCAATGTCGCGCGCGACGCGGACTACGCCACCAACGTCGGCGGCGTGTTCGTCGCCGGTGACGCGGGCCGCGGCCAGTCCCTCATCGTGTGGGCCATCGCCGAGGGCCGCTCCGCGGCACGCGGCGTGGACCGCTTCCTGACCGGAGCCAGCGCCCTGCCGGCCCCGATCCGCCCGACGGACCGTGCCCTGACGGTCTGAACCACGGCACACAAAGACGTCCCGTACAAAGGCGTACGGAACTGAACGCGGCGCCTGCCCGTCCCCGACCGGACGATCTCGGCAGGCGCCGTGGCGCGTTCCGGGACGGGCGGACCGCTCAGCCCGTCAGCGCGGACGTCTTCAGCACCACCAGCAGCACCAGCACGGCAAGGAGCACCACACCCGCGGCCGCCTGAACCGTCGCCCGCCGCTTCGCCGGGGCGTACGCGTATGCGAGCGTGACGATGCCGCCCGTCAGGAGCCCGCCCAAGTGGCCCTGCCACGAGGCGAATCCGGCCGAGATCAGCATCCAGATCAGGAAGCCGGCCATGAACCGGTTCACTGCCTGCATATCGCGGCCCAGACGTCGGTTGATGACGTAGAACGCCGCACCGAGACCGAAGATCGCACCCGACGCACCCACGGTGACGTCGAACGGGGCGATCAGATACACCAGGACCGAACCGCCCAGCGCGGACAGCAGATACAGCGTGAGGTAACGGGCCCGGCCCAGTTGCTCCTCGACGACCCGGCCCAGATTCCACAGCGCGTACATGTTGAAGAGGATGTGCAGCACCCCGAACGGCAACGCGCCGAAGGACGACCCACCGGGCGGGAGGTGGAGGAAGGCCCCGGTCAGCAGCCGGTACCACTCGCCGCCCGCCACCCCGACCACATCGAAGCCGGGGAAGTCTCCGCCCTCGTAGACGTACTGGCCTCCGTCGGGGCCGGTCAGTCCCGCACCGAGCATGGCGAAGCGGTCGATGATCCCCGGACGGACCAGCTCGCCCAGATACGCCAGGATGTTGAGGCCCATCAGTACGTACGTGACGAGCGGTACCGCGGTCCTGGACACCGCGCCGCCGAACACCGTGCGTGCCTGCCGGACCGAACGCTGCCCTTCCTTCACGCACTCCACGCAGTGGTGGCCGACGGCGGCCTCCCGCATGCAGTCGGGGCAGATGAAGCGTTCGCAGCGGGTACAGCTCACATACGTCTCGTAGGACGGATGGCGATAACAGGTGGTGACCGCGGCCTCCACGGCAGGCTCCTTCACGGTGGGCGGACACGAGCGGCCGGTGGGGACGGCGGCGATCAAGATAGCGAACACCGCCCGCCGCGGGCGCGGCCGGGTGCCTTACGCTCGGGATCCTGACACGTCGAGGATCGGAGAATCCGCATGGTCGGCCCGTCCGCCGCAGCAGGTCCGGCCATCAGCCTCCGCAAGATCGAGGAGACCGCCCCCGCGCTGGTCAGCCTCTACAAGAGCGCGTCGGTGTCGCTGACGAAGAGCGGCATGAACGGCGAGCGGGCCGCGGTCTACCTGGTGCTCGACTACTCCGGCTCCATGAGGGAGTACTACAAGGACGGCAGCGTCCAGGCCCTGGCGGACCGGGTGCTGGGCCTTTCGGCGCATCTGGACGACGACGGCCGCGTACCCGTCGTCTTCTTCTCCACGGACGTCGATGCCGTCACCGACATGGTCCTGGGCGATCACCAGGGCCGGATCGACGCGATCGTGGCGGGCCTCGGACACATGGGGAAGACCAGCTACCACCTGGCCATGGACGCCGTCATCGACCACTACCTCGACAGCGGCTCGACCGCCCCCGCGCTCGTCGTCTTCCAGACGGACGGCGGTCCGATCAGCAAGCACGCGGCGGAACGTTACCTCTGCAAGGCCGCCAGGCTGCCGCTGTTCTGGCAGTTCGTCGGCTTCGGCAACAAACGCAGTACGCAGTTCGACTTCCTGCGCAAGCTCGACGATCTGGCCGTGCCCGCCAAGCGCCCCGTCGACAACGCGGGCTTCTTCCACGCCGGCTCCGATCCGCGCCGGGTTTCGGACGCCGAGCTGTACGACCGGCTGCTCGCCGAATTCCCGCAGTGGCTGGCCGCGGCCCGCGCCCAGGCCATCGTCGGATGACGGCCCGGGTGCTGCGGGCGGCCGACCGTACGGCCAGGCCCTGGAAGAACGGTGGGGGAGTCACCCGGGAGATCGCGGCGTCCCCCGAGGGCGCGCCGCTGGACGCCTTCGACTGGCGGGTCAGCCTCGCCGATGTGTCCAGGGACGGACCGTTCTCCTCCTTCCCCGGCGTCGACCGCACGCTGACCGTGGTCGAGGGCGCCGGGATGGACCTCATGGTGGGCGGCGAGCACCACATCGTCGACGAGCCGTACTGGCCCCACGACTTCCCCGGTGATGCCGAGACGGACGGCCGGCTGCTCGGTGGCCCGGTCGTGAACGTCAATGTCATGTACCGCCGGGGGCGTACGGCGGCGGAGGTCGCGGTGGTACGGGGCACCCTGAGGCTGTCGGTGCCGGTGGGCGGGGCGGTTCTGGCCCTCGCGCTGGAGGACGGTGCGGTGCTCGACGGCCAGGGCATCGAGCTCGGCCGTTACGACGCGTTGCTGGCGCAGGGCGATTCACCGGGGGTGCTCCGGACCCATGGATGGGCACTGGTGGTGACCCTGTCGCGCGGATGAGCCGGTGCGGGCCGGGAAAACAGGACAGAAGATGTCGGGTTTCCCCGATTTCATGGCCGCATGACATCGAGTTCCTGGCAAGCGTTCCAAGCGGCGGAACCGGCCTTCGCCGACACCGTCCGGGCCCGTTTCGGGCAGTACAAGCACCACGTCCTGGCGACCCTGCGGAAGGACGGCTCGCCGCGGGTGACCGGCCTGGAGGTGGAGTTCCGTTTCGATGAGCTGTGGCTCGGCATGATGCCGAACTCGCGCAAGGCGCTCGACCTGCTGCGCGACCCGCGGTTCGCGGTGCAGGCCAATCCGGGGCCGGACGCCGAGATGGCGGACGGCGACGTCCGGGTCTCCGGACGGGCCGTGGAGGTCACCGACCCCGCGTTCCTGGCCCGTTTCGTCGAGGAGGTGAAGCCGCCGGAGCCGTTCCACCTCTTCCGTACGGAACTGGAGGAGGTGGTCCGTACGTCCCTGGATTCCGGGGAACTGGTGGTGCGGGTGTGGCGGCCCGGCAAGCCGTTGCGCACGATCCGCCGGGCCGCGGACGGCAGCGCGCCGTACGAAACCTGACCCCTCTCGCCCTCATCCGCCGGACAAGCTTGTCCGCGCCAGCACCCGCGCGCGGCAAGCCCCCGGCGTGCCCCACGCGTCGCGCAGCGGTCGCGCCTTGCGCAGCCACAGCGACAGATCCAGCTCCTGGGTGTACCCCACCGCGCCGTGCAACTGCAGTGCCGTCCGCGCCGCGGTGTATGCCGCCTCGCCCGCCGTCACCTTGGCCGCCGCCACCTCGGCACCGGCGTTCGGCGCCCCCTCGGCGAGCGCGAGTGCCGCCCCGTACAGCAGCGGACGGGCGAACTCCAGCGCGATCAGTGTGTCGGCGAGCCGGTGCTTGACCGCCTGGAAGGACCCGATGGCCGTACCGAACTGGGTGCGCTGCTTCACATAGCCGACCGTGGCCCGCAGCAGCGCCTCGCCGGTGCCGAGCGCCTGGGCCGCCGTCGCGAACGCCGCCCATCGGGCGGCCCGCGCCGCCGCCACCACCACCCGGGGGCCGAATGACAGCAACTCCCCACCCGGCTCGGGGCGCCACAGCCGGCGGGCCGGGTCAAACGACACGCCGAGCGCCCCGGACCCGGGCGCGAGCCGCAACGCGTCGCCGGTCACCGTGAACACGGCGTCCACGGCATCCGCGTCCAGCGCACAGGGCCCGTACCCGTCCATCCGGAGCGTCGCCGACGCCTCGCCGGACGCCAGCCGCGGCAGCCACTCCTTGGCCACCGCCCCGCCCACACCTTCCAGCAGCACCCCGGCCGCGACGGTCTCCACGACCGGTCCCGGTACCGCATGCCGCCCCAACTCGGTGAAGGCGACGGCGAGGTCGACCGGCAACGGCCCGACACCCTCGTACGCCTCCGGTATCGCCAGGGCGAACACCCCGGCCTGCGCCAGCCGCTCCCACACGGCGCGGCCCGGCCCGTGCTCCCCGGCGGCCCAGGCGCGTATCACCGCGGGGGTGTCCGAGGCCGTCAGCATCGCGTCCAGCGAACGGGCGAACTCCCGCTGCTCGTCGTCGAGGAGGAAACGCATCAGCGCCGTCCCTTCGGCAGGCCGAGCAGCCGCTCGGCGATGATGTCGCGCTGGATCTCGTTCGTACCGGCGTAGATGGGGCCGGCGAGGGAGAAGACATACCCCTCGGCCCACTCCCCGTCGGCGAGTTCGCCGTCCGCGCCCAGCAGGTCGAGCGCGGTCTCGTGCAGTGCGATGTCGTACTCGGACCAGAACACCTTGTTCAGGCTGGACTCCGCGCCGATGGCCGCACCGGCCGCGAAGCGCGACGCGTTCGCGCCGGTGAAGAGCTGATACGCGCGCGCCCCGATCACCGCGTCCGCCACCCGGTCCCGCAGCGCCGTGTCCGACGGGTCGCCGTGGCTGCGCCACAACTCGGCCAGCCGGTCGGCGGAGGCCAGGAAACGGCCGGGGGAGCGGAGCGTCAGCCCGCGCTCGTTGCCCGTCGTCGACATGGCGATGCGCCAGCCCTGCCCGGGTTCCCCGATGACGTCCTCGTCCGGTACGAACACCTCGTCCAGGAACAGCTCGGCGAAGGCGGGCTTGCCGTCGAGCCGCCCGATCGGCCGGACGGACACCCCCGGCGCCGACAGGTCGAACATCAGATACGTCAGCCCGTGATGCGGCTTCGCGGCCGCCGGGTCCGTACGGAAGATGCCGAACGCCCGGTCCGCGAAAGCGGCCCGCGAGGACCAGGTCTTCTGTCCCGAGAGCAGCCAGCCCCCCTCCGTGCGCACCGCCCGCGAGCGCAGCGACGCCAGGTCCGAGCCCGACTCCGGTTCGGACCAGGCCTGGGCCCAGATCACCTCGCCGCTCGCCATCGACGGCAGGACCCGGGCCCGCTGCTCGTCCGTGGCGTGGTCGAAGAGCGTCGGGGCGAGGAGGTTGATGCCGTTCTGCGAGACCCGGCCGGGCCCGCCCGCCGCGTAGTACTCCTCCTCGAAGATCAGCCACCGGAAGATGTCGGCGCCCCGCCCGCCGTACTCGGGCGGCCAGGAGACCACCGACCAGCGGTCCGCGTGGAGCCGTGCCTCCCACTCCCGGTGCGCGGCGAAGCCCTCGGCGGTCTCCAGGGAGGGCAGCGGCTGCGCGGGGATATTGGCCCGCAGCCACTGACGCGCCTCGGCCCGGAACTCCTCCTCCTCGGCCGTGTACGACAGATCCATCACGTGTCCGCCTTCTTCATCGAGGCGATGTCCATGCCGCCCAGCGGGTCCGCCGCCGTCTCCGCGTTGTGCGCGTGCGCAAGGTGGTGCAGTCCGAAGACCGAGTCCAGGCCGGTGTGCAGACCCTGAAGGTCCTCGGCCTGGTTGACCGCGCGCTTGGTCAGGGCCAGTCCCAGCCGCGGCATCTGCGCTATCCGCAGCGCCAGCTCATGGGTGCGGTCGGCCAGTTCGCCGCGCTCCACCACCTTGTTCACCATGCCGACCTCGTACGCCCTGCGGGCGCTCATCCGGTCGCCGGTGTACAGGAACTCCTTCGCGATCCGCGGCGGCATCACCCATGGGTGTGCGAAGTACTCGACGCCGGGGATGCCCATCCGGACCACCGGATCGGCGAAGAAGGCGTCCTCGCTCGCCACGATCAGGTCGCAGATCCAGGCGAGCATCAGCCCGCCGGCCACACACGCCCCCTGCACCGAGGCGACGACCGGCTTCGGCAGCTCGCGCCAGCGCCTGCACATGCCGAGATAGACCTCCGACTCACGGGCGAAACGGCTCTCCGCGCCGGTCTTGTCGGAGTGGTCCCACCACAGACCCGCCCGGCGCTCGAAGGGCAGATGCGCGTCGCGGCCGGGCGTGCCGATGTCATGGCCCGCCGAGAAGTGCTCCCCGGCGCCGGCCAGCACGACCACCTTGGCCTCGGAGTCCTCGGCCGCCCGGTAGAACGCGGCGTCCAGGGCGTAGGTCATCGCCGAGTTCTGCGCGTTGCGGTAGCGGGGGCGGTTCAGCGTGATGTACGCGACCGGACCCCGGCGCTCGTACAGCACGGGATCGACGTGGGACCGGTCGGCAGATGTGTCGTGGGCAGTGGGCATCGGCTCATCCTTCCCTAACAAGTGTTTGGTAGGTTAACGTACCGGCATGACCACCGTCGAGGCTCCGCGAGCCGGGATCGAGGAGGCACAGGCATGAGCGCACCGCAGTACGTACCCGGGCACGGGCTGCTGGCCGGCCGCGGCGCCGTCGTCACCGCGGCCGCGGGCGCCGGAATCGGCGGCGCCACCGCCCGTAAATTCCTTGAGGAGGGCGCCCGCGTCGTCATCGGCGACGCGCACGCCCGGCGGCTCAAGGAGACCGAGCAGACGTTCGCCCAGGAGTTCGGCGCCGACCGCGTCGCCGCACTGCCCTGTGACGTCACCGACGAGACCCAGGTCCAGGCGCTCTTCGCGCTCGCCGAAGAGACCCACGGCGGCCTCGACATCGTCGTCAACAACGCGGGCCTCGGCGGCACCGCCGAGCTCGCCGAGATGACCGACGAACAGTGGACCAAGGTCCTCGACGTCACCCTGAACGGCACCTTCCGCTGCACCCGGGCCGCCCTGCGCTCGCTCAAGGCGGCCGGCCGGGGCGGCATCGTCGTCAACAACGCCTCTGTCGTCGGCTGGCGCGCCCAGAGCGGCCAGGCCCACTACGCCGCGGCCAAGGCGGGCGTCATGGCCCTCACCCGGTGCGCCGCGGTCGAGGCCGCCGACTACGGGGTGCGCGTCAACGCCGTCGCCCCCAGCCTCGCCATGCACCCGCACCTGGTGAAGGTCACCTCCGCGGAACTCCTCGACGAACTGACCGCGAAGGAGGCCTTCGGCCGCTACGCCGAGCCGTGGGAGATCGCCAACGTCATCGTCTTCCTCGCCAGCGGCTACTCCTCGTACATGACGGGCGAAGTCGTCTCCGTCAGCAGCCGGCATGCCTGAGCGGGCGTCCGCGGGGCCGTCCGGCGGGCGGAGAATGGGCGGGTGCCTACCAAGAAGAAGCCCCAGGTGACCCCCTCGCCCGAGCGCCGCCGCGAACTGCTCGACACCGCCGCCGAAGTGTTCGCCGCGCAGGGATACAACGCCACCACCGTCCGCAGGATCGCGGACGCGGCCGGGATGCTCGCGGGCAGTCTCTACTACCACTTCGATTCCAAGGAGTCGATGATCGACGAGATCCTCTCGACCTTCCTCACCGAACTCTGGGAGGGGTACGACGCGGTGCTCGCCGCCGGACTCGGACCCCGGGAGACCATCGAGGCCCTCGTCACCGAGTCCTTCCGGGAGATCGACCGGCACCGCGCCGCCGTCGCCATCTACCAGAAGGAGTCCAAGCACCTGGCCACCCAGCCGCGCTTCCAGTACCTCGCCGACTCCCAGCGGAAGTTCGAGAGGGCCTGGCTCGGCACGCTGGAACGCGGCGTCACCGACAAGTCCTTCCGCGCCGACCTCGACATCCGCCTCACCTACCGCTTCGTCCGCGACACCGTCTGGGTCGCGGCGTCCTGGTACCGGCCCGGCGGACAGCACAGCCCCGAGGAGATCGCCCGCCAGTACCTCTCGATGGTCCTGGACGGCATCGCCCTGGACACCTGAACCCACCCAAGGAGCAGCAGTCATGGCCGAGGCATACATAGTCGAAGCGGTACGCACCCCGGTCGGGCGGCGCAAAGGAGGACTCGGCGCGGTCCACCCCGCCGACCTCGGCGCCCACGTCATCAAGGCCCTCGTCGAACGGACGGGGATCGACCCGGCGGCCGTCGAGGACGTGGTCTTCGGCTGCCTCGACACCGTCGGACCGCAGGCCGGTGACATCGCCCGCACCTGCTGGCTGGCGGCCGGACTGCCCGAGGAGGTCCCCGGCGTCACCGTCGACCGCCAGTGCGGCTCCTCTCAGCAGGCCGTGCACTTCGCCGCCCAGGGCGTCCTCTCCGGCACCCAGGACCTGGTCGTCGCGGGCGGAACCCAGAACATGACGCAGATCCCGATCGCCTTCGCCTCCCGTCAGGCCGCGGAGCCCCTCGGCCTGACGGACGGCCCGTACGCGGGCAGCGAGGGCTGGCGCGCCCGGTACGGCGACGCGCCGGTCAACCAGTTCCACGGCGCCCAGCTGATCGCCGAGAAATGGGGCATCAGCCGCCGGGGCATGGAGGAGTTCGCCCTGCGCTCCCACCAGCGCGCCGTCCGCGCCATCGACGAGGGCCGCTTCGCGCGCGAGACCGTCGCCTACGGTGACGTCACCACCGACGAGGGGCCGCGCCGCGACACCACCCTGGAGAAGATGGCGGGGCTGAAGCCGGTCCTGGAGGGCGGCACGATCACCGCCGCCTGCTCCTCACAGGTCTCCGACGGGGCCGCCGCCATGCTCATCGCCTCCGAGCGCGCCGTGGCCGAGCACGGCCTCACCCCGCGCGCCCGTATCCACCACCTCTCGGTGCGGGCCGAGGACCCGATCCGCATGCTGTCGGCACCGATCCCGGCCACCGCGTACGCGCTCAAAAAGACCGGAATGACCATCGACGACATGGACCTCATCGAGATCAATGAGGCATTCGCGCCGGTCGTCCTGGCCTGGCTGAAAGAAACCGGAGCCGACCCGGACAGGGTGAATGTCAATGGCGGCGCCATCGCCCTGGGTCACCCGCTCGGCGCAACCGGTACAAAATTGATGACGACATTGCTGCACGAACTTGAGCGCACCGGGGGCCGCTACGGCCTGCAGACCATGTGCGAGGGCGGCGGCCAGGCGAACGTGACGATCATCGAACGGCTCTGAACTCCCGCTCGGCCCCCGGTACGGTCCGACGCGGCCCGGCACGGGCGCCGAGCGGCCACGACACCGCTCGCGGAGCCATTTTCCGACGGCGTTTCGAGTACGCCCCGGGCCAGTTGCCCCAAGGGTCCGGCCAGGAATCCGCCGACCGGCGCGCGGCGTGTTCCCACCGAGGGGCGACAGGACGTGCTAGGGTTGCCGTGTTGCAGTTTTGGTACCCATGAACTTTATGTGCGCCTGACGGGAATGCTTCCTCAGGCGCATTATTGTTTTCCGGCTTTCTCCGGATGGGGCTCAATGCGGCGACTTGGAATTCGTAAAGTGCGGATTTCTGGCACTGCACCTCTTTTAGGAGAATGACATGGCTACTGGAACCGTGAAGTGGTTCAACTCGGAAAAGGGCTTCGGCTTCATCGAGCAGGACGGCGGCGGCGCCGACGTCTTCGCCCACTACTCCAACATCGCCACCTCGGGCTTCCGTGAGCTCCAGGAGGGCCAGAAGGTCTCCTTCGACGTCACGCAGGGCCAGAAGGGCCCGCAGGCGGAGAACATCGTCCCGGCCTAATTGCCAGGACGCGTACCTCGCAGCCGGGGCCCGCACCATGAAGGTGCGGGCCCCGGCTTGTGCTGTCCCCGGGACATGACGCAGTGGAGCGTCGTCCCGCAGAGGTCCCCAAGCAGTCCCAAGCAGTTCCCAGGAATCCCTAGGACTCCTCAGGAATCCCCCAGGAGGGCAATTCCGTATGACCCGCTCCGAACGCCAGGACCGACCCGCCCGCAACCGCCCGTCGAGGGCGCGCGGCACGGCCCCGGCAAAGGCAACCGCCAAGGGTTCCGGCAAGGGATCCGGCAAGGCGTCGCCCCGTCGCAGGGCCACGCCGCCGCAGGGCGAATTCGCCCTGCCGGAAACCATGACCCCCGCACTGCCCGCCGTCGAGGCGTTCGCCGAGCTGGACATGCCCGCAGCCCTGCTGAAGACCCTTGCCGCGCAGGGCGTCACCGACCCGTTCCCGATCCAGGGCGCCACCCTGCCGAACTCGCTCGCCGGCCGGGACATCCTCGGCCGCGGCCGTACCGGCTCCGGCAAGACCCTCGCCTTCGGCCTCGCGCTGCTGGCCCGGACCGGTGGACGGCGTGCCGAGCCGCGCGCCCCGCTCGCGCTGGTCCTCGTCCCGACCCGCGAGCTCGCCCAGCAGGTCACCGACGCGCTGACGCCGTACGCGACGGCGGTGAACCTCCGCCTGGCCACCGTCGTCGGCGGCATGTCGATCAGCAAGCAGTCCGGCACGCTGCGCCGGGGCGCCGAGGTGCTCGTCGCCACGCCGGGCCGGCTGAAGGACCTCATCGAGCGCGGCGACTGCCGCCTCGACCAGGTCGCCATCACCGTCCTCGACGAGGCCGACCAGATGGCGGACATGGGCTTCATGCCGCAGGTCGTCGCCCTGCTCAAGCAGGTCGAGCCGGACGGCCAGCGGATGCTGTTCTCCGCGACGCTCGACAAGAACATCGACCGGCTGGTCAAGATGTTCCTGACCGACCCCGTCGTGCATTCGGTCGACCCGTCCGCCGGCGCCGTCACCACCATGGAGCACCATGTGCTGCACGTGGCCGACGAGACCGACAAGAAGGCCGTCGCCACCCGGATCGCCGCCCGTGACGGCCGGGTGATCATGTTCGTGGACACCAAGCGCGCCGCCGACCGCTTCGCCAAGCGGCTGCTGGCCAGCGGTGTACGGGCTGCCGCCCTGCACGGCGGGCGTTCGCAGCCGCAGCGCAACCGGACGCTGGACCAGTTCAAGAACGGCCAGGTCACCGCGCTCGTCGCGACGAACGTGGCAGCGCGTGGCATCCATGTGGACGACCTCGATCTGGTCGTGAACGTGGACCCGCCGACCGACCACAAGGACTACCTCCATCGCGGCGGGCGCACGGCGCGTGCCGGGGAGTCCGGCAGCGTCGTCACTCTGGTGCTGCCCGAAGAGAAGCGGGAGATGACCCGGCTGATGGCCGACGCGGGCATCGCCCCGCGGACCACCCGGATCACGTCCAGCGACGAGGAACTCACCCGGATCACCGGGGCCCGTGAGCCCTCCGGCGTCGCGGTCGTCATCGAGGTCCCGCAGCCGACCCCGCCGAAGCAGCGCACGCGCTCGGGCGGGGCCGCGGCGGGTGGCCCCGGCCTCCGCTCGGGCAGCCGCGGCCGTGGCCGCCGCGGTGGGGCCGGGCAGGGCGGCGGCGAGGGCCGTGCGACGGGCGGCTCCGCGCGGGTTGCGGGTGCCGGTGCGGGCAGGGGCGGTTCCGTGCGAGGTGCCGGTTCGGGCGCTTCGGGTGGTCCGGCGCGAGGTGCGGCTGCCGGTGGTGGCCGTGGCGGCGCTGCCGGGCGCGGTGGCGCCGCGGGGCGTGGCCGCAGGGCCGCGTAGCGGTACGGACGGCACGTGGTGACGTGGTGACCGGATCCGTTCGGTCACCACTGCGCCCTCCCGCCCGGCCGTGCGGTTCCGGGTGCCCTTCGGGGCGATGACCTCGTGGGTCGGGCCCGGTGTGGGTGCGCGGTCGGTGGCTGCGCCGGTTCGACGTCATGGCCTGGGCGGATCTCCTTGTCGGTGTGTGCGGTGGAGACACTCATGGGTGAATGGGCTACCTTCCGCCAAACATTTGTTAGGTGGGAGGCGGCAGCCTGCCCCGCATCGCCGACAAGGAGATGTGCGATGACCGCAAGCGGTGAAGAGGCCGGCATGACCCCCGAACTCCTCCCCGGCTCCGTCCCCACCCCACCGGACCCCTTCGCTCCCGCCTGACTGGGCCCCCTCACCCTTCGCAACCGCGTCATCAAATCCGCCACCTTCGAAGGCGTGACCCCCAAGGGCCTGGTCACCGACGAACTGATCGCCTATCACCGCCGGCCCGCTGCGGGCGGCGTGGGCATGACCACTGTCGCGTACTGCGCCGTGTCCCCCGAGGGCCGCACCGAGCGCCACCAGATCTGGATGCGCCCCGAAGCCGTGCCGGGGCTGCGCAGGCTCACCGATGCCGTGCACCGTGAGGGTGCGGCCGTCAGCGCCCGGATCGGTCACGCGGGCCCGGTCGCCGACGCCCGTTCCAACCGGCTCCCGGCTCTGGCCCCCGGCCGGTTCCTGAGCCCGCTCGGCATGCGGATGACCCGGGCGGCCACCTCCGAGGACATCGCCCGCGTCACCCGCGCCCATGCCGCTGCCGCCCGGATCGCCGTCGAGTCCGGATTCGACGCGGTCGAGATGCACTTCGGCCACAACTGCCTGGCGAGTTCATTCCTCAGCCGCCGTCTCAACCACCGCGACGACGCCTACGGGGGCAGCCTCGCCAACCAACGCCAAGGTCGCCCTGGGTATCGCCCGCGCCGTTCGCGACGAGGTCGGCGACACGATCGCCGTCACCGCCAAACTCAACATGGACGACGGAGTGCCCGGCGGCTTCTGGCTCGACGAGAGCCTCCAGGTCGCCCGTCGGCTCCAGGAGGAAGGGACGGTCGACGCCCTCGAACTGACCGCCGGCAGTTCCCTGCTCAATCCGATGTATCTGTTCCGGGGCGACGCACCGCTCTCCGAGTTCGCCGCTGTCTTCCCTCAGCCGATGCGTCTGGGAATACGCCTGGGCCGGCGGCCGATTCCTGCACGCGTACCCCTACGAAGAGGCGTTCCTGCTGCCCTCGGCCCGTCAGTTCAGGGCCGCGCTGAGCCTTCCGCTGATCCTGCTCGGCGGCATCACCCGCCGGGCGACCGTCGAACAGGCCATGGCGGAGGGCTTCGAGTACGTGGCCATGGCCCGCGCGCTCCTGCGCGAACCCGATCTGGTGAACCGCATGGCCGAGGACCGTGACGTGCGGTCCCTGTGCATCCACTGCAACAAGTACATGCCGACCATCTACACCGGCACCCACCGCCCCCTCGTCGGACCTCTTGCCGGACCGTCCGTCCCGCCCCTCACGGGGGGCGCAGGACGGCTTCTTCCGGGCGCTTCCTGAGCGCCGTGTCCGCCCCGTGCCGCACCGCCGGGCGTGCGGTGGTGGTTCAGGTGTCGCAGTCCAGGACCGTCCGGCACAACCCGCACCGGGCCCGCACCCGGCCGCGTACCGGAACGCGGATGCGCTGGTGACAGGTGGGGCAGCCGAAGGAGACCCGCAGTCCCCGCGGGCCGTTCTCGAAGGCGTACGAGGTGCCGGGGCCCCGGGCCGCCTCGGCGCCCGGATGGTCCCGGGCGTACCGCCGGTCCTTGGCGTAACGGTGACGGCCCGCCCAGCCGGCGGCGGCGAGGGGTGGCTGCCGGGCGTCGCGGAGGGCCTGGGTGCGGCCCTGCGTGTAGGCCGTGTACGCCTGCGGGCTCGTGAACCACGGGGAGGGATCCTCGTCGAAGGCGAACGCCCGCTTGGCGAGGACGTATCCGAACTCCTCCGGGGTGAGATAGCCGAGCTTCTGGCTGGAGACGGCGTCCTCGCGGAAGGCGTCCAGCAGCAGCCAGCCCGCGCCCAGGTAGGTCGTCACGGTGTCGGTGAGGATCTCGTTGTCGGGCGTTCCGGGGAACTCCAGGCCGAGGCGGTGCAGCAGCACGTGCGTGACCTCGTGCGCGAGCGCGGCGCCGATGTCCCTGCGATGCGTGCGGAAGCGGTCGTTGAGCTCGATGAAGTACTCGGGCCCCGCGGCGAGTTCGACGCCGGCAGCGTGTTCCATCGTTCGGAAGCCGACGATCATCCGGGCGTCCGGCAGATGCAGATGCCGGACCATGGACCGCGCCACTCGCTGGGTGCCGAGGTACAGATCGTCCTGGTCGCAGAAGGCGACGTCGGCGGGGGCGAGGCTCGTGGCGTAACCGCGCACGCCGTCGTGCGACAGCCTCCGGTACAGGGCCGTGATCGCGGACCGGACGGTCTCGAGATGCGGGAATCCGTGGACCACCGGACTCGCGCCGCCCCGGCCGTGGTCCCGGCTGTTGTCCGTCACGTTCCCACCCCCGTCCGTGACGCTCGGCCGGTCTCCACTGTAGCCGCAACGGAATGGGGCCGGTCGGCAAAGTGATCTTGGCCGAAAAGTAAATCTTGTGGGGACCGTGATCACTTCCCGATAATCCGAATCGTGTCTTTGTCGGGAGCATGACCATCGGGTGTCTCCGTCCGTGGTCGGGTCCCGTGCGAGGGCGCATGCACCCCCCACAAGAACCCCCCACGAAAGAAGGCAGTCCGTTGAAGCAGCTTCTGCGTGCCGTGAAGAGATGCTCCGTCATAGCCGCCGTGGTCCTCGCGGCCGTCAGTCTCCAGCCCGCCGGAGCCTCCGCGGCCCCCGCCCCGGTCGTCGGCGGAACCCGCGCCGCCCAGGGTGAATTCCCGTTCATGGTCCGGCTCTCGATGGGCTGTGGCGGCGCTCTCTACGCCAAGGACATCGTCCTCACCGCCGCGCACTGCGTGGACGGCTCGGGCAACAACACGTCCATCACCGCCACCGCCGGGGTCGTCGACCTGCAGTCGTCCAGCGCGGTCAAGGTCAAGTCCACCAAGGTCCTCCAGGCCCCCGGCTACAACGGTGCGGGCAAGGACTGGGCGCTGATCAAGCTCGCCAAGCCCATCGATCTGCCGACCCTGAAGATCGCCACCAACACCACGTACAACAACGGCACCTTCACCATCGCCGGCTGGGGCGCGGCCTCCGAGGGCGGCGCCCAGCAGCGCTATCTCCTCAAGGCCACCGTGCCGTTCGTCTCCGACGCCGAGTGCCAGGCCGCGTACGGCAGCGATCTCATCCCCGGTGAGGAGATCTGCGCCGGCCTGATCGACACGGGCGGCGTGGACACCTGCCAGGGCGACTCCGGCGGCCCCATGTTCCGCAAGGACAACGCCGGAGCCTGGATCCAGGTGGGCATCGTCAGCTGGGGCCAGGGCTGCGCCGAGCCCGGCTACCCGGGTGTGTACAGCGAGGTCTCGACGTTCGCCGCCAACATCGCGTCCGCGGCGGCCACACTCTGACCCCGGTCCCGGGTCGGGCGCCCGCCGCGGCCGGTGCCTGACTCACACCCGGACATCCCCGGGGGTGCCCGTCCGGACGGGCACCCCCGGGCCCAGCTCGGCATACGGCGCACCCGCGCCCTCCAGCTCCAGCACCCACACCTCGTTGGCGCCCTCCCGCAGCACCGGACCCGGGACGTACAGCGTCCGCTGCGGGCCCGCGGACCAGTAGCGTCCCAGGCAGAAGCCGTTCACCCAGACGAACCCGCGCGTCCAGTCCGGCAGTCCGAGCCCCGCGTGGCCGATGCCGTCCACCGCCGCGACCTCGAACGTCCCCCGGAACAGCCCGGTACGCCCGGTCTCCTCGGTGCCGTCGACGCTCCCGAAGGCCAGTGCGGCCAGCGCGTCCGGCTCCTCGAACGCCTCCAGCCGCAGCGCCCGTGCCCGTACACCGTGCAGGAACTGCCGTTCGTGCAGTACCCCGCCCGTGATCCCCTTGGGCTCACCGAGCCGCGGCCCGTAGTTGACACGTCCCAGCGACTCCACCCACAGTTCGACTTCCGCGGGCCCGGCCACCGGCTCGTCCAGCGTGCCGTTCTCATCGCTCAGCACACCCTCCCGGACACCGTTCACGTACACCACGGCCCGGTCCCGGAGCCCCGTGACGCCCAAGGTGTACGGACGGCGCGGACCGGGCACCGCGACCTGGTAGCGCACCAGGCCCCGGTCGACACCCAGCTCCTCGAAGGTCGGCGGAACACCGGACGGCGCCGACTCCTCGTCGCCCAGCGCCTCCAGCACGGCGGCCAGCGTCGCATGGTCCGTCAGCTCCGCCCGTACCGGAACGGCCGGCGGGGCAGGCTCGGGCGGAAGCTCCGGCAGCGGCCCGTCCGCGTACTCGGCGAGCACCTTGCGGAACAGCCAGAACTTCTCCGTGGGGCGGCCGTACTCGTCGATCGGCGCGTCGTAGTCGTACGACGTCACCGTCGGCAGAAAACCCTGGTCCTGCAGCGGACCGGACCGATTGGCCCCCGCCCATCCGGCGAAGTTCGTCCCGCCGTGCGCCATGTAGATGTTCACCGAGGCCCCGCACTCCAGGATCTCCCGCAGCGCGTCGGCGGCCTGTGCCGGATCCCGTACGACCGGCTCGGCACCCCAGTGCTCGAACCACCCGCACCAGAACTCCATGCACATCAACGGGCCCTTGGGCTGATGGCGGCGCAGCACCTCGAACGCCTCCCGCGCGCCCGATCCGAAGTTCGCCGTGGCGAGCAGCCCCGGCACGGAGCCGCCCGTGAGCATGTGATCCTCCGGCCCGTCGGAGGTGAACAGCGGCACGGTCACCCCGCGCTCCCGCAGCATCCCGGCCACCCGCCGGAGGTAGACCCGGTCGGTGCCGTAACTCCCGTACTCGTTCTCCGCCTGGACCATGATCACCGGGCCGCCGCGGCCGATCTGCCGCTGCACCACCTGCGGCAACAGCGCCGTGAACCACCGCTCCACGGTATCCAGATACGCCTCGTCACGGGTCCGCACCCGTCGGCCGAAGCGCCCCGTCACCCAGGCCGGCAGACCGCCGTTCTCCCACTCGGCGCAGATGTACGGTCCCGGGCGGACGATCGCCCACAGCCCGGCCCGCTGCGCCGCGTCCAGGAACCGGCCCAGCGCCGCCACGTCCCGGAACCGGCCGGGCCGCGGCTCATGGAGATTCCACGGCACATACGTCTCGACACAGTTGAGTCCCATGGCGCGCAGCATCGACAGCCGGTGGTCCCACTGTGCCTCGTGGACCCGGAAATAGTGCAGGGCGCCCGACAGCAGCCGTACGGGCTTCCCGTCGAGCCGGAAGTGGTCGTCCCCCACGGTGAAGTCAGCCATCGTGCTCGTACTCTCCTGTGCGTGCGGTCCGCCGGGCCGCGCGTCCCCGACGGACCGCACGACGGCGCGCACCACGGAACGGGCGGACCCGGGAGGAATGTTGCATCCCAGCTTCGCCCCCTGGCGTGCGGCCGGTCCATGGACAAAGATCACTGCTGTTTGGACACAATTGTTCGGACCAATGGATGAAGGGGAGGAAGGAAGGCCGATGTACCACACCTGGATGCGTTTCTTCACTCCCAGCCCGCTCCACCACCGGCTGGGCCTCGTCTGTCTGGGCGTGGGACTGCAGCACGGCGCCCTGCCGACGGTCGGCCCGCGCACCCTGGACCACCATGTGGCCGTCGTCATCAACTCCGGCAGCGGCTGGTTCAGCGGCTCCGACGGCCGCCGGGTGCCCGTCGTCGCGCCCAGCCTGATCTGGCTGACCCCCGGCACCCCGCACCACTACGGGGCCGATCCCGGCACCGGCTGGGACGAGAGCTTCGTGGACTTCACCGGCCCCGCCACCGCCACGTACACCGAACTCGGCTACATCGAGCCCGACCGCCCGCTCGTCCCGCTCGCCGACACGGCGGGCCCACGTGCCGCGGTGGGGCGGATGGTACGGGCGGCGCGGCGCGGCAATCCGCTGCTGGAGGTCGAGACCGGCGCCGCCGTCCATGAACTCCTCGTCGCCCTGCGCCGGGCCCGCGCCGACGTCAGCCACGACGGCGACCCGGTCCTGCAGGCCCTCGCCCGCGACGCGTTCCAGCCGCTGTCCGTCGCCGAGCACGCGGCCCGGCACGGCATGACCCCCGCCGAGCTGCGCACGGCGGTGCGGCGGGGCGCGGGCTGCAGCCCCAAGGACTACCTCCTCGGCATCCGGCTCGGCCGCGCCAAGGAACTCCTCGCCGCCACGGACCTGCCGGTCGCCGCAGTCGCCCGACGCGTGGGGTACGACGATCCGGCGTACTTCTCCCGCCTGTTCGCCCGCCGGGTCGGCGCCGCCCCGGTCCGCTTCCGCGAACAGCAGGGCCGCAGCGTCCCGGGCGGCTGGAGCGACCAGGTCCCGGACCCGGAGCACCCACCGACGATCGCCCCTGCGGGTCCGGTCCTCTGAGGCCGTAAGCTCGCTGACCATGACCACGAGGGACATCGACGAGTCCGTGAGCGCGGAACTGAACCGGCTGCGCGAGAGCATCGACAACATTGACGCCGCTGTCGTCCATATGCTCGCCGAGCGCTTCAAGTGCACCCAGCAGGTCGGCCACCTCAAGGCCGCCCATCAACTGCCCCCGGCCGACCCGGCCCGCGAGAGCCGGCAGATCGCCCGGCTGAGGCAGCTGGCGGAGAGCGCGCATCTGGATCCGGCCTTCGCGGAGAAGCTGCTGAACTTCATCGTGGCGGAGGTGATCCGCCATCACGAGCGGATCGCGGAGGAGTCGGCGACGAACGGGGAGACAACGTGAGCGCCGCGGGGCGGCCGGGGCCGACGCGGGAACCGTTCTGCTGTCCTCGGTGATTCTCTCGTCCTCGTCGAACCGAGTGGGGTTCGCCGGCCCGGCGCGCCGGCGGTCCGGACCGGCCGTCCGCCCGCGCCTCGACAGCACCGGCTGATCAGCGAGGTGCGCGCAGGCCCGTGATCATCATGTGGATCAGCAGGTCGTAGCTCTCGTCCAGTTTCTCCGGGAGGCCGAAGGCGCCCTCGGTCTCCAGAACGGCGAAGCCGTGGACGGCCGCTCGCAGGCAGCGGGCCGCGTGGATCGCCGCCGAGTCGGCCATTCCATAGGCGCGGAAGGTGGCGAGCATGATGTTGATCAGTCGCGCCCCGGCCTCGGCCGTGTGCGGCTCGGGTGTCTGGACGAGTGCCGAGTAGCGGTGCGGGTGGTGCAGCGCGTAGTGCCGCCAGGCCACCATGAGCGCGCGGATCGCCTCGTCGGCGGAGCGGCCCAGCACGGCCTCGCCGACCTGGTCCGCGATCTCGTTCATGATGCGCGCCGACATGAGGTCGCGCAGCTCGGCCAGATTGCGCACATGCTTGTAGAGGGACGGGGTGGCGACGCCCGCCCGGTCGGCCACCGCCGACAGGGTCAGGGCGGCGGGGCCCTTCTCGTCGATGGCCCGCAGCGCGACGTCGACGACGCCATCCGTGGTGAGCGCCGCCCTAGCCACGCGTACCGACCTTGAGGAAGGCCAGGACGGCCGCGGCGACCTCGTCCGGGAACTGGACGTGCGCGTAGTGACCGGCTCCCTCGATCATCACGAGCCGGCCGAGCCCTGCGGGCATCTCGGCCACGATGCCCTCGCCCTCGGCCCCGGGGTCGGCCCAGTCGGGGTCGAGCGTGCCTTCGATGACCAGAGCGGGGCACCGGATGGCACCGAGACACGCACCGGCATCCGTGGGAGCGGACATGCCCATCCTGCTGACGACGGCCATCCGGCCCGGCCTGCGCAGGTCGGCCTCCAGAGCGGCGACATGGTCGGCGTGGCCGGTGGGCTTGACGCCCGGGTAGGCGTGGTCGAGGTAGCGCTTCCACAGCCCGACGCTGCGCAGCAGGCCGGCGCCCATCAGCAGGCCCATGCCTTTGCGGTAGCGGGCGTGGGACAGCAGAGCGCGCGGGCTGATCTTCTGCGCGCGGGTGAACGGGCTGATCTCGACGACGGCGCTGACCAGTTCGGGCTCCTGGGCCGCCGCGATGGTGGCGGCGCCCCCGGCGAAGGAGTGGCCCACGATCACGGCAGGGCCGCCGAGGTGCCGGATCACGGCGAGGAGGTCGGCCGCCGCGTCGGTGCGGGTGTAGGACGCCCAGCCGGTGCTGGACTCGCCGTGACCGCGCTGGTCCACGCAGGCGACCCGCCATCCGGCCGCCACGAGCCGGGCGGCCGTGTCGCGGTAGGCCGCTCTGTTGTCGCCCATGCCGTGGGCGAGCACGATCAGCGGGCCCTCGCCGGTCACGTCGTACGCGAGCTGCCCGCCGTCGATCGTCAAGTACTCGGTCATGTCCACCCTCCGGGCTAATGAATGTAGCCGCAAAGCTAATTGCATTAGCCGACCATGTCAACCGGTGCTCCGGGGCGGGGCGGGGCGCCGGGCGCCGGTGGGTCTCGCCACCGCCGAGGCGCCCTGGCCCGCGAAGCGGCCCGTACGACCGGACCCGCCGGCGGTTCGTCCACGGCGGCCGGACCCGTGCGTCGTCGGCATTCGGCACGGAACTTGCGCACTGCCCGAACTGTCCGAAGGATCGGTCGAAGCCCGTACCGCAGGACGAGCGCGGGCGCCATCGACCTCTACGCCCTCCTCGGAGACGTTCCGGCAGGCACCCAGGTCCGCCGCGGCCCCGAGCCGACTCCGCAGAGCCGGCCGCCGCCGATCAGCCTTCGGACAACCCGCCTGCGCCCGGCCCACCCCGTACGGCAGCATGGACGCATGTCCGTACTGACGCGCGACGAAGCGCAGACCCGAGCCCAGTTCCTCGACGTACACCGGTACACGATCGACCTCGATCTGACCGGCGGGGAGGAGACCTTCGACTCCCGCACCGTGATCCAGTTCACCGCGACCGCGCCCGGGGACACGTTCGTGGAGCTCAAGCCGGCCACCCTGCGCTCGATCAGCCTCGACGGACAGCCTCTCGACCCCGCCGCCCTCGTCGAGAACCGCTTCCCGCTCACCGCGCTCACCGCCGGCGCACACGAACTGCGCATCGACGCCGCCATGCGCTATTCCCGCACCGGCGAAGGCATGCACCGCTTCACCGACCCGACCGACAGCGAGACGTACGTCTACACCCAGCTGTTCATGGAGGACGTCCAGCGCGTCTTCGCCGCGTTCGACCAGCCCGACCTCAAGTCCGTCTTCGAGCTCACCGTCACCGCACCCGAAGGCTGGACCGTCCTCGGCAACGGCATCGCCCAGCACCGGGGCGACGGGCGCTGGACCCTGGCCGCCACCCCGCCGATCTCCACCTATCTCGTCGCCGTCGCCGCGGGCCCCTGGCACTCCGTGACCACCGAACACGCCGGACTGCCCTTCGGCATCCACTGCCGCCGCTCACTGGCCCCGTACCTCGACGCGGACGCCGACGAGATCTTCGACATCACCCGCGCCTGCTTCGACCGGTTCCACGAGAAGTTCGACGAGCCCTACCCCTTCGACTCCTACGACCAGGCCTTCGTACCCGAGTTCAACGCGGGAGCCATGGAGAACCCCGGACTCGTCACCTTCCGCGACGAGTTCGTCTACCGTTCCGCCGTCACCGACACCGAGCGCCAGACCCGCGGCATGGTCATCGCCCACGAGATGGCCCACATGTGGTTCGGCGACCTCGTCACCCTCGCCTGGTGGGACGACATCTGGCTCAACGAGTCCTTCGCCGAGTACATGGGCTACCAGACCCTCGCCGAAGCCACCCGCTACACCGACACCTGGGTCGACTTCGGCGTCGCCCGCAAGGGCTGGGGCTACGACGCCGACCAGCGCCCCTCCACCCACCCCGTCGCCCCCGACCCGGCCGCCGTCCCCGACACCGCGTCCGCGATGCTCAACTTCGACGGCATCTCCTACGCCAAGGGCGCCTCCGCACTGCGCCAACTCGTCGCCTGGCTGGGGGAGAAGGACTTCCTGGCCGGCATCAACACCCACTTCGCCCGCCACAAGTTCGCCAACGCCACCCTCGCCGACTTCATCGACAACCTCGCATCGGCCACCGACCGCGATGTCCACGCCTGGGCCGACGCCTGGCTGCGAACGACCGGAGTCGACACCCTCACCCCGCAGATCGACGAGTCCGCCGGCACCTGGTCCCTCACCATCGACCACGCCGGCAGCCGCCCCCACCGCATCGCCGTCGGCGCGTATGACCACGCCCCCGACGCCCACTCCGGCCCCGGCCGCCTCGCCCTGCGCGACCGGTTCGAGATCGACGTCCCGCAGAACGGCACGGCCAAGGAACTGCCCGGCCGCCGCCCCGCCCTCGTCCTCCTCAACGACGGCGACCTCAGCTACGCCAAGGTCCGCCTCGACGCCACATCCTGGGACACCGTCGTACGCGACCTGTCCGGCATCCCCGACGCGCTGACCCGCGCCGTCGTCTGGAACGCCGCCCGCGACATGGTCCGCGACGGCGAACTCACCCCCACCGCCTACCTCGACGCCGCCCGTGCCCACCTCCCGCACGAGACCGACCTCGCCCTCGCCCAGGGCGTACTCGCCTTCGCCGGCACCCACATCGCCGACCGCTACCTCAGCCCCGAAAAGCGCCCCGTCGCCCTCGCCACCCTCACCGCCCTGTGCCGCGACCTCATCCGCCGCACCGAGGACGGCCACAACCCCGGCCTGCGCCTCATCGCCGTACGCCACCTCATCGACGCCGCGACCCAGCCCGACACCATCCAGGACTGGCTCGCCAACGGCACCGTACCCGGCGGACCCGAACTCGACCCCGAACTGCGCTGGCGCATCCTCACCCGCCTCGCCGTCCTCGGCGCCACCGACGAAACCGCCATCGCCGCCGCACTCGAAGAGGACCCCAGCGCCACCGGACAGGAAGGCGCCGCCCGCTGCCGGGCCGCCCTGCCCACCCCCGAGGCCAAAGCCACCGCCTGGCACGCCCTGTTCAACGACGACAACCTCTCCAACTACCTCTTCACCGCCACCGCCCAGGGGTTCTGGCAGCCCGAACAGGCCGACCTCGTACAGGACTACGTGCCCCGCTACTACCCCGAGGCCACCCGGCTCGCCGCCCACCGCGGCCCCGCCATCGCCGATGCCGCGGGCCGCTACGCCTTCCCCGCGTACGCCGTCGACGCCGACAGCCTCCACCTCGGAGAACAGGCACTGAACGACAAGACCCTCATCCCGGCACTGCGCCGCAAGCTCATCGACCAGATCGACGACCTGCGCCGCGCCCTCGCCGTACGCGACAGCCACTGACCTCCCCGATCCACACCACCCCGACCCCGGGATCCGCACCACCCCGATCCCCCACAGATCCACACCACCCCGACCCCGGGATCCGCACCACCCCGATCCCCCACAGATCCACACCACCCCGACCCCGGGATCCGCACCACCCGTGCCCGGCGCCACCTCCACCACACAGGAGGCGCCGGGCACACCCGTATCCGGCGCCACACCCATACCACCGGAACCCCCGAGAACAGCCCCCCGCCCCATCCACATCCCCCTTTCGAGTTCAGATCACCGAGCTCCGCGGCCGCGCACCCGAAAACCCGGACAAGCTGGCATGTCCACCCATGCGCACCCGAAGGGCCCCGCCGCCATGCCCACCCCACCCCTCGCCGGCTCGACCACCGGCCCCGCCGCCCTGCGCCCCCTCATCGACACCGTCCTCACCGCACTCCAGGACGGCGCCCACCGACGCGACGGCCCCCTCCCCGCCGGCGGACCCGACGCCGTCACCCCCAGGATGCGCACCGCCACCCACCCCGCCATCCCCGACCACGGCACCGGCGCCCACGACGCCCTGCGCACCCTCGTCGGCGCCCTGGCCGAAGGCGCCGCGGACCCCGCACACCCCCTCTGCGCAGCCCACCTCCACACCCCGCCCCTCGCCCTCGCCGCCGCCGCGGACCTCGCGGCCTCCGCCCTCAACCCCTCCATGGACTCCTGGGACCAGGCCCCCGCAGCCTCCGCCCTCGAAGCCGACATCACCGCCGCACTCGCCACCGAGATCTACCCCCACCACCCCTCACCCGACGCGCTCATCACCACCGGCGGCACCGAAGCCAACCAACTCGCCCTGCTCCTCGCCCGCGAACGCAACGGCCCCGTACAGACCATCTGCGCCGCCAACGCCCACCACAGCATCACCCGCGCCGCCTGGCTCCTCGGACTCCCCGAACCCGTCGTCATCCCCGCCCCCGCCGGCGTCATTGACCCCGCCGCACTCGACGAAGCCCTCACCCGGCTCCACAACCCCCACCGCGCCCTCCTCGTCACCGCCACCGCGGGCACCACCGACACCGGACGGATCGACCCCCTCGCCGACATCGCCGACCTCTGCACCACCCACGGCGCCGAACTCCACATCGACGCCGCGTACGGCGGACCCCTCCTCTTCAGCCCCACCCACCGCGGCAAGGTCCACGGCCTCGACCGCGCCCACAGCGTCACCCTCGACCTGCACAAACTCGGCTGGCAACCCGCATCCGCAGGCATCCTCGCCGTCCCCGACCGCACCCACCTCGACACGCTTCACCACCACGCCCCCTACCTCAACGCCGACGACGACACCGAAGCCGGCCTCCCCGACCTCCTCGGCCGCTCCCTGCGCACCACCCGCCGCCCCGACGCCCTGAAGATCGCCGTCACCCTCCAAGCCCTCGGCCGCACCGGACTCGCCGACCTCATCGACCGCACCATCACCGCCGCCCACCACCTCGCCGACCTCATCGCCACATCCCCCACCCTCGACCTCTACGACCGCCCCACCATCAGCACCGTCCTCTTCCGCCCCACCGACGCCGACGACAACACCGTCGCCACCATCCGCCGCACCCTCCTCACCCGAGGCCACGCCGTCCTCGGCCGCGCCCACACCGACGACCGCCTCTGGCTCAAAGCCACCCTCCTCAACCCCCACACCACCCCCCACGACCTCCGCACACTCCTCGACCTCGTCGACCGACTCACCCACGACCTCGCGGAAGGCAACACCCCCCGATGACCGACCTGCCCACCCCCGAGAACGGCCGCCCCCACGACCTCGTCGGCATCGGCATCGGCCCCTTCAACCTCTCCCTCGCCGCCCTCGCCCACGGCATCCCCGGCACCCCCCACCCCCTCACCGCCACCTTCTACGAACAACGCCCCGCCTTCCACTGGCACCCCGGCCTCCTCATCGACGGAGCCAGCCTCCAAGTCCCCTTCCTCGCCGACCTCGTCACCCTCGCCGACCCCGCGAGCCCCTGGACCTTCCTCAACTACCTGCGCAGCCGCGACCGGCTCTTCCCCTTCTACTTCGCCGAGCGCTTCCACATCCAACGCGCCGAATACGACGCCTACTGCCGCTGGGTCACCGACCGACTCCCCGGCCTCCACTTCAGCCACCAGGTCGACGCCGTCCGCTGGAACAACGAACGCGGCCTCTTCGAAGTCGACTTCACCCAACTCGACAACGACGGCGAAGCCGAAGCTCTCGGCCGTGCCCACACCCGCCACATCGCCCTCGGCATCGGCACCGAGCCCTACGTCCCCGAACCCCTCAGACCCCTCACCGAAGCGGAATCCGTCCCCGTCATCCACTCCGCCGACTACCTCCGATACCGGGACAGACTCCTCGACGCCGAACACATCACCGTCATCGGATCCGGACAGTCCGGCGCCGAAATCTTCCTCGACCTCCTGCGCGCCCGCCCCACAGGCCACGAAAAGCTCCACTGGCTCGCCCGCACCCAGGCCTTCGCCCCCATGGAGTACTCCAAACTCGGCCTGGAACACTTCACCCCCGACTACAGCCGCTACTTCCACGCCCTGCCCGAGTCCGTACGCGACGAACTCGTCCCCCACCAATGGCAGCTCCACAAAGGCATCGACGCCGACACCATCGCCGCCATCCACGACGAGCTCTACCGCCGCACCCTCCACGGCGGCTGGCCCGACGCCACCCTCACCCCCGGAGTCTCCGTACGCACCGCAGGACGCGTCGCCAACACCCGCGTCGAACTCCACCTCGAACACGCCCAGCAGAACACCCGCTCCCGCCTCACCACCGACGCCGTCGTCCTCGCCACCGGCTACCGCGAACGCTCCCTCGACCGCATCCTCAGCGGACTCGACCCCTACATGCGCCGCGACGCCTCCGCACGCCCCCGCATCGACGACAACTTCCGCCTCGTCCTCGACCCCACCGTCACCGGCAACGTCTACGTACAGAACGCCGAACGCCACACCCACGGCGTCGGAGCCCCCGACCTCGGACTCGCCGCCTGGCGCAGCGCCACCATCCTCAACCACCTCACCGGCACCAACGCCTACCCCCTCCCCGAACGCACCGCCTTCACCACCTTCGGCCTCACCCCCCGGGCCTCACACATCCCCACACCCCAGAACCCCGACCTCATCCCCCTCGTCCAGGGCAACTGAACCGGCCACACACACGCAGACAGCAAGCGGCCGCCCCCTCCCGAAGGAGAGGACGGCCACCGACCACAGGGCGAGCGCCCAGGGCCTCATTGCCGGTCGCGGCACTAGAACACCGGCGCACCCTCACGCGTCAGACGCCAGTCCACCGAAGCGAACTGCGACACGTCCACCGAACCCTTCGCCTGCACCCAGGCGATGATCGTGTTACGGATCTCCTCCGAATTCGCCCACAGCTGCTTGGCACCCGCCACATGCGGGAAGTTGCCGCCACCACTCGCCCGGTAGTTGTTCACCGCCAGCACGAACTGAGCCGCCGGATCGATCGGCTTACCCTCGAACGACAGATTCATGATCCGCGAACCGTTCGGCTTCGCGATGTCGATGTCATACGTCAACCCCGACACCGCGTCATAGTTGTAGTCTGGAGTGCTGTCCGCGTTCGTCAGCTTCGCCGTGTCCACCGGACCACCGGCCGCCGTCTGCACGTAGTACCGGGCCGAGAACTCCAGATAGTCCTTGATCTGCGCCCCGGTCAGCAGCCGCGCCTCAAGGGTGTTCTCGAACGGATACAGCCCCGCCGCGTCCTTGATCGTCACATTCCCGGCCGGAATCTGCGCCGTACGCGAGAAGCAGGACGCCTGCGAGAGAACGGGAAGCGCCGCATACGCACCACCGGCCAGCGCCGTCTTCACCGTCTCCGCCTGGACGACATTGATCAGATCGATGATCGGCTCGTCCTTCCAGGCCGCCTCCGCCGTCGTCATCGCCGCCGTGCACGTGCCGATGACCTGATTGACGTACGCCACGACCTTCCTGTGCTCGTCCGTGAGCAGCTTCGTGATCTTCGGGTCCTCGGCCACGGTGTTGGAGTTCAGCACCTGCGAACCCGCCTTCTCCACCACCCAACGGCCCTTCTCCCACACCAGATCGAAGTCGAACAGCGTCAGCCGCTGCCCCCACTTCAACGGCTCGGAGAGCACCACCTTCTTGCCGGTCTGCTTGTTCTCCACGAAGTACTCGGGGATCTCCAGATGCGCGTGCCCGACCAGAATCGCGTCGATACCCGGCACCTGCTCCGCCACCAGACCGGCCGCGTTCTCGACGTACGGGACCTGATCACCGTACGACGACGTACCGCTGGTGCCCGAGTGCGCCGATACGATCACGACATCCGCACCCATGGAACGCAGCCGCGGCACGAACTTCGCCGCCTGCTCCTCCAGACCGGGGAACACCATCTTCCCGCTGACGTTCGCCTTGTCCCAGATGGCGATGCCCGGGTTGGTCAGACCCAGAATCGCGACCTTCACATCCGGACCGTGCGGAGTGCGCATCTTCTTGATCACATAAGGGGCGAACGCCGGCCGCAGCGTCTTCGCGTCCAGCGCGTTCGCACCCAGCAACGGGAAGTCGCACTGCTCCTCGAACTTCCGCAGCACCGGGATGCCGTAGTTGAACTCGTGATTGCCGAGCGCCGCGGCGTCATAACCGATCGCGTTCATCGCCTGCGCCATCGGATGCACCGGACCGCGCTTGGCCGTGATCGGGTCGATCTTGGCGTAGTAGTACGACAACTGGGTGCCCTGGATCGTGTCACCCGCATCGATCATCAGGGTGTTCTGGCGGCCCTTCTCCCGGCGCACCTGGTCCACCAGAGTGGAGATCTTCGCCAGGCCGACGTCATTGTGCGCCTTGTCGTCGAACTCCTGGTCCGTGAAGTAGTCCCAGTTGAAGACATTTCCATGCAAATCGGTCGTGCCCATCACGGTGAACGAGTACCGCTTCGACGGACGCCCCTGCCCATGACCCTGATCACGGTCGAGGGCTGCGGCAGGTACGGCAGAGCCCCCGGCGATCGCCACACCGGCACCGGCGACCGCCGATGTGCCCAGGAACGTCCTACGGTTCAGCGGCATTTCTACTCCCACATCTCAGTTCTCGCAGTACACAACGCGCGTAGATGATGACCCAGGAGCCACACCCGGCAACACCCCCTGCGGGTTTCGATCTGATGACCACCCGCTGTCGTACCCGGATGCGACAGTGGACACATGACCGACACCCCGCCGCCCTACGGCACCCCCGAACACCCCCGCGTCGCCGTCCGCGGAGAAGCCCGACTCGAAGTCGACCCCGAGACCGCCCACATCGGCATCACCGTCAGCGCCCGCGGAAAAGACCGCCGCGCCGCTCTCGAAGACCTCACCCGCCGCAACGGCCACGTCCTCGAACTCGCCCGGTCCTACGGACCCGCCATCGAAAAACTCGAAACCGGCGCGCTCTCCATCACCCCCGAACCCACCAAACACGGCCGCGACGAAAAAATCCGCGCCTACCACGGACGCGTCCACGTCACCGCCGTCCTCAACGACTTCACCGCACTGGGCGAATTCACCGCCCGCGTCGCCGACCTCGACATGACCCGCGTCAACGGCCCCTGGTGGGGTCTGCGCCCCGACTCACCCGCCCACGCCAACGCCCGCCGCCAAGCCGTGCACGAAGCCGTCCAACGCGCCCGCGAATACGCCGACGCCCTCGGCGCCCGGCTCACCGCCCTCGTCGAACTCGCCGACCTCGGCGCGGAGAACACCGCCCCGGCGGCCCCCATGCCCGCCGGACCCGGCGGCATCCGCGGACGCGCCGCCTACGGCGGAACGGCAGCCGAACCCGCCCCCGCCCTCGACCTCGAACCACAACGCCAAACCGTCTACGCCCAGGTGAACGCCCGCTTCACCATGTCACCCCCACGACTATGAGACGCATGCTCATCCGAGCACCCCGGCGCACAATTCAACACTTGTCAATAACCCTTCACCCAAAGGACGTTGGGTAGTCATGCGCAGCCAAATCACTACCCGTAGGTAAGGTCTAGGGTCGAACCATGCGCCGAGCAAAAATCGTTTGCACCCTGGGACCCGCCACCGACACATACGAGCAGATCAGGGCATTGGTCGAAGCGGGAATGGACATCGCCCGCCTCAACCTCAGCCACGGCACCTACGCGGAACACGAAGAGCGATACCGCCACGTACGCAAGGCCTCCGACGAAACCGGACGCAGCGTCGGCATCCTCGCCGACCTTCAAGGCCCGAAGATCCGCCTCGGACGCTTCCGCGAAGGCCCCGTACTCCTTGAACGCGGCGACACCTTCACCATTACCGTCGAACCCATGGAAGGCGACCGCCACACCTGCGGCACCACCTACGACGGCCTCGCCACCGACGTCGCCACCGGCGAACGCATCCTCGTCGACGACGGCCGCGTCACCCTCGAAGTCACCGAGGTGGACGGCCCCCGGGTCCACACCACCGTCATCGAAGGCGGCATGGTCTCCGACCACAAGGGCCTCAACCTCCCCGGCGTCGCCGTCTCCGTCCCCGCCCTCTCCGAGAAGGACATCGAAGACCTCCGCTGGGCCCTGCGCACCGGCGCCGACGTCATCGCCCTCTCCTTCGTACGCAGCGGCCGCGACATCGAGGACGTCCACCGCATCATGGACGAGGAGGGCCGCCGCCTCCCCGTCATCGCCAAGGTCGAGAAACCCCAGGCCGTCGAGAACATCGACGGCATCGTCGCCGCCTTCGACGGCATCATGGTCGCCCGCGGCGACCTCGGCGTCGAAATGCCCCTGGAACAGGTGCCGATCGTCCAGAAGCGCGCGATCAAACTCGCCAAGCGCAACGCCAAGCCGGTCATCGTCGCCACCCAGATGCTCGACTCGATGATCGACAACTCCCGCCCCACCCGCGCCGAGGCCTCCGACGTCGCCAACGCGGTCATCGACGGCACGGACGCGGTGATGCTCTCCGGCGAGACCAGCGTGGGCAAGTACCCCGTCGAGACGGTCCGCACGATGTCCCGCATCGTCGAGGCCGCCGAGGAGGACATCCTCGCCAAGGGCCTCCCGCCCCTGAACGACCGCAACAAGCCCCGCACCCAGGGCGGCGCGGTGGCCCGCGCGGCGGCCGAGATGGGCGACTTCCTGGGCGCCAAGTTCCTGGTCGCCTTCACGCAGAGCGGCGACACGGTCAGGCGCCTCTCCCGCTACCGCTCACCCATCCCGCTCCTGGCCTTCACCCCGGCCCCGGCCACCCGCTCCCAGCTGAACCTCACCTGGGGCGTCGAGACCTTCCTCGGCCCGCACGTGGAATCGACGGACGCGATGGTGGCCCAGGTCGACGAGGAACTGCTGAAGATCGGCCGCTGCGAGAAGGGCGACGTCGTGATCATCACGGCCGGCTCCCCGCCGGGAGTCCCGGGCTCGACGAACCTGGTCCGGGTGCACCGCATCGGCGAGGACGACAGCCCGAAGTAGACCGGCCCTCCAGTGCCTCAGTACTCCGGCCCGACGTGGGCGTCCATGAGCGCGACGGACGCCCGTCGGGCGACGGAGATGTTGTATTTCCTGCCCGCGCGCATGCAGTGCTTCCACTCGACGCCCAGCTTGTCGAGGGTGTCGGTGTAGAGCTGCCTGATGTCGTCCGAGACGTTGGTGAACCAGTACCTCGGGTACTCGTAGCGCTTGCGTTCGCCTCCGACGAGGCGAGTGGTCCAGTTGGTGATCCGGCACCCGTCGGAGTGGATGAGCCCCCGGACGAACGCCCGGGGGTTCGCATCGACGATCTTCTGCTGCCAAGGCTCCAGCGCGATCTCGCGTTCGTGCTTCTTGCCGCGCCCGTGCTGTGGGAGCAGGCAGAGAAGGTGCTTCGAGTAGACCTTGATGTTGTGGCAGTCCGTCTTACGGACCCGGCACGTGGCGTTGTCCGGGAACACCTTGCGCATCGCCGCCTCGGCCTCGTCCTGAATGCCGGGCCAGGAGTCGTCGAGAGTGATCATGAGGTTGGGCACTCGATGCTGCGAGTACTGGCTTACATGGCCGTCGCCCAGGTAGAGGCCAAGAAGGTACGCGTAGGCGGATGCGTCGAGATCGACGCCGTCACAGCGATGGCATTTCGGGTTGTGTGACCCCGGACGCTCGCCGGGCTTGGAGCGATCAACGTGGAGCCAGTACGAGACGGTGCCGCGAGGCACATTCAGCTGACGTGCGACATCCGCGCTCTTGGCGCCGGACCGGAGGAGAGTGAGCGCCTTCTGGCGCACTTCTATGCCGCGGAAGATCACGCCACCACCCTGTGTGACGCAGCGTGGCCATGGGTAGCAAAAAGCGGATGTTCACGAGAACGTGAACATCCGCTTTGAGATGTGCCGGGTGCGGGAGTCGAACCCGCACGTCCTTTCGGACAGATGTGTTTGAGACATCAGCGTCTGCCATTCCGCCAACCCGGCTGGCCAACCCGCAGCGAGTCTACCGGGTCACCGCAGGTCCTTGCAGCTAGGTAGGCCGCATGGGCACCAGCATCTGTCCGGCCCGCGATGAAGAGCCCCGTTACCACGCCCGAGTCGCCCCGGCTCGTCGTCGATGGCGGCAGCCCACGTGCGGACCGCGGGATGTTTGCACGGGGAGAAGTTGTCCAGCGCCGGGTGCGGCTCTTCGTCGGGCCCGGCCCGCAGGGTCCTCAGCAGGCCTAGGAACTCGCGCCACCACTTGCGCCGGCGGATGCGGCGAAAGGTTGCCCGGCTGATCCGCTGCAGCCGATGCTTCTCATCCGTGCTGACCAGCCGGACGAACGTACTCGGTCGACGCCTCGCGACTGCCGCCAGGATCGGACCCTGGTGACCGTCTTCTGAAAACCGGGCAGGGCGTCGATTACCCGGCCGACGATGCGAGCCGAGTCGTCGGCCCGGCACTCGGCCGGGGCTCGCACTCCGCCTCGGGGCGCAGGGGGAATCAGGGAACGGGAATAGGGCGATGACTGGCCGAGGCGGCTATGCGGGGGATAGTCGTCGCGCATTCCCTTCCTGCCATGCAAGTGGGCACATTCAGAGACATCGGCAGAATATTCCCTGATGTCCCTCCGTTGGGAAGTTGCACTCCGGAAAAGCCAATTCCCGTACGGGGCGAGGGTGTTACGATCAGCCGGCTCGTGCGGCGAGACATTCGTGCGCTGCACCATCAGTGTCTGACCTACACAGGGGGATTCTCCATGCGTTTGCGCCGCAAGATCGCCTCTCTGGGCCTCACTGCCACCGCCACGGCGGGGCTCGTGCTCGGAATGGCCCCGCCGTCGCACGCCTCCGCGGCGCTCTACTGTGACGACTACAACCCGTACTGCATGCTCTTCTACTACAACAGCGGTTACGCCGGTTCGTATACCGCGTTCGTGGGCTTCGACCACTACTCCTTGAACGGCTACACGTTCCTGCACACCGGCTCCGGAAAAGGCCAGTACGTCAAGAACAACGCAGCCTCTGCGACGAACCTCAGCGACTACGACCTGAACATCTACTTCAACAGCAACCTCGCGGGCGCGTGCGACTCCATACCGCCCTACAAGGGCGCCAACCGTCTCGTGAAGACGTACAACAACAACGCATCCTTCGGTTACGGGCGTTACAACGACAACTGCTACAAGTTCTGATCCGCATGCGACGCCTGGCACCGGCCTGCCTGGCCCTGGCCGCCGCCCTGCTCGGCTGCTCTCCCGGGAGTGGTGCGGGCGAGGGCGGCGGCCCGGCCAGGGCCGCCGAGAACCCCGCCGCGTCCGGCGGTCCGGCGGCCGAGCGGCAGGTCACCTACACCGACCGGCTGCCCATCGCCCGGTACAGCTACACCAGCGCCGAGAACACCGCGATCGAGTCCGCCCAGCAGGTACTGACGCGGCGCTGCATGCGCACGTACGGGATCGCGTACAAGTTGCCGAAGCCAGCCCCGGACGCACCCGAGCTCGCCGACCGCCGCTACGGACTGTCGAGCGCGAGTGAGGCGGCGAGCTTCGGATACCACCCGAACCGCGAAGCCCTGCCGACCGAGCGGCCCGCCCTCCCGGCGGACGCCTTTCCGGTGTTCTACGGAAAGCGGGGTGCGGTGCAGGGTGGCGGGGAAAAGGTCACGTACAAGGGGAAAGAGGTTCCGGCGGACGGCTGTTTCGGCCAGTCGGTCGGAATACTCTCGAAGGAGTACGACGACCAGGCCGGCGCGGCGGTCGCGAGCCGTATCGCCACCGAGAGCTATAAAGAATCCTTCACCGACCCGTCGGTGAAGGAGGGATTCCGGAAATGGTCCGCGTGCATGCGGAATTCTGGCTTCCGATATGAATCCCCGATGAGCCCGATGAATAGCCGCGCGTTCCAGGGCAGGACGGTCGCCGCGAAGGAGAAGAAGACCGCGGTCGCGGACGTGCGGTGCAAGGAGGAGACGGGGTTGCTCGACATCTGGTTCAAGGCCGAGTCCAGGATCCAGAAGGCGGACGTCGAGAAGAACACCGAGGCCCTGGAAAAGCTGCGCACGGCCCACCAAAAGAAGGCGGAGGCGGCGCGCCGCATCGTCGCGGAGAGTTAGCCTCGAACGCGCATGAGGGCCCGTCAGCAGGCTGACGGGCCCTCGTCATGTTTCGAGCGGGTCCGGCAGTGTGTGGGTGGGCCAGCGACCCAGCTGTCGCGCCGGGTGAACGCCGGGTGCAGGGCTCCGGAAGCGGCGGTTGCTCGTCGGGTCAGGTTCGTCGCTGGTCAGCCGGGGACCGACACCGTTTGGCAGTCACTCGAACACGTGGATGATTACATCCGTCCAGGGCCGGTGGCGGGCCAGGCGGAGGAAGCGGCGGCAGCCGGTCGTGACGAGTCGGGCGGCCGAGAACAGATGCAGCCACAGGTGTTTGGGGCTCTCAGCGGCGGGCTTGGCCAATCAAGGAAAGCATCGGCATTTAAGGCCAGCAGGTTCGAGGGCGACCTGGATGATCTCCAGCCGGATCCGGTTCTCGCGGCTGCGTGGAGGGGCGGGTTGTGCAGACCGGCGTCCCGGGCGGCACGGATGCGGTCCTCCGCCCGGACCAGCCGGCGCTGCCGCAGCTCCGCCTGCGCGATCGGCGTGTTGTGCGGCCCTGCCCTGCTCGGCCTGCAACGGTACCGACCGCCGCCATCGGCGCCTGCACCCGCTGGCGCAACGGCCGCGCCGAGTCGAAGGCTACTGCGCCCCCGACTCACCAATCCGTCGCTGGACCGAATACCCGGGCAAGGCTGTGTGACGAGCGAATAGGTAGGCTCGTGGGAGGAGTATTGTGCCCCACACCGAGGAGCCCCGTGACCACGCCCGAGTCGCCCCAGCCCGTCGCCGACGACGACAAGTCGCACGTTCCGCCGCTGACGACCCGCGTCGTCATCGCCGAGGACGAGGCGCTCATCCGTCTCGACCTCAAAGAGATGCTGGAGGAAGAGGGCTACGCGGTCGTCGGCGAGGCCGGGGACGGTCAGAAGGCCGTCGAGCTCGCCCGGGAGCACCGGCCGGACCTGGTCATCCTCGATGTGAAGATGCCGATCCTGGATGGGATCTCCGCCGCGGAGAAGATCGCCGAGGAGTCCATCGCGCCCGTCCTGATGCTCACCGCGTTCTCGCAGCGTGATCTTGTCGAGCGGGCGCGGGATGCCGGGGCGATGGCGTATCTCGTGAAGCCGTTCAGCAAGAGCGACGTGGTGCCGGCCATCGAGATGGCGGTGTCGCGGTTCGCGGAGCTGAAGGCGCTGGAGGGTGAGGTCGCCGACCTTGCACAGCGGCTGGAGACGCGGAAGCTGGTGGACCGGGCGAAGAGCATTCTGCAGACGGATTACGGTCTGTCGGAGCCGGCCGCGTTCCGGTGGATCCAGAAGACGTCGATGGACCGTCGGTTGTCGATGCAGCAGCTCGCCGAGGCGTTGATCGAGGATGCCGAGGAGAAGAAGAGGGCGGCGAAGGACGGCGACCAGTAGCCGCGCGCTCAGCCGAGAGAGGCCCGCACCCCGGATCGATCGGGGTGCGGGCCTCTCTCGTGCGGTCGGGCGGGGTTCAGTCCTCGCCGAGGTAGGCCTTGCGGACGGACTCGTCGTGGAGGAGGTCCGCGCCGGTGCCGGAGAGGACGATCTTGCCGACCTCCATGACGTGGCCGTGGTCGGCGAGGGAGAGCGCGGCCTGGGCGTTCTGCTCGACGAGCAGGATGGTGGTGCCCTGTGTCTTGAGTTCGACGATGGTCTCCATGATCTTCTGCATCATGATCGGGGAGAGGCCCATGGAGGGTTCGTCGAGCATCAGGAGCTTGGGCTGGCACATGAGGGCCCTGCCCATGGCGAGCATCTGCTGTTCGCCGCCCGAGAGGGTTCCGGCGGCCTGCTTGCGGCGTTCCCCGAGGATGGGGAAGAGGTCGTAGGCGCGCTGGATGTCCTTCTCGATGCCTGACTTGTCGTTGCGGAGGTAGGCGCCGAGCTGGAGGTTCTCGGTGATCGTCAGCCGGGGGAAGATGTGCCGTCCCTCGGGGGAGTGGGCGAGGCCCAGGGAGACGATCTTGTGGGCCGGGACGTTGTTGAGCGGTTTGCCGTCGAAGAGGATGCTGCCGCCGACGGGCTTGAGGAGCCCGGAGAGGGTGCGCAGGGTGGTGGTCTTGCCCGCACCGTTGGTGCCGATGAGGGTGACGACCTGGCCGGCCTCGACGGTGAAGGAGATGCCCTTGACGGCTTCGATCTTGCCGTAGGCGACGCGGAGGTCCTCGACCTCTAGCAGTGCGGTCATCGGGTGTCCTCCTCCTCGGTGCTGGTGGTGTCGGTGGCGTCGGCGGTGCCGGTGCTGTCGGCTGTCTTGGTGGCGCCTGCTTCGGCGGCTTCGACCTCGGCGACTTCTTCGGCGCCGGGGGCGCCTTCGAAGGGGGTGCCGAGGTAGGCGGCGACGACGCGTTCGTCGCTCTGGACGATGTCGGAGGTGCCTTCGACGAGCTTCTCGCCCTGGACGAGGACGGCGACGCGGTCGCAGAGGTTGAAGATGAAGCGCATGTCGTGCTCGATGACGAGGACGGCGATGCCTTGGTCGCGGATGGCGAAGATGAGTTCTTCGGTGACGCGGGTTTCCTGGGGGTTCATGCCGGCGGTGGGCTCGTCGAGGAGGAGGAGTCCGGGGTCGCTGGCGAGGGCGCGGGCGATTTCCAGCTTGCGCTGGTCTCCGTAGGGGAGGTTGCGCGCGAGGTGGTCGGCCTTGGTGCGGAGGCCGATGAATTCCAGGAGTTCCATGGCGCGTTCCCGGCTGGCGTTCTCGGCCTTGGTGAAGCCGGGGAGGCGCAGGAGGGCGGACCAGAGGCCTTCTTTGGTGCGGGTGTGGCGTCCGACGAGGACGTTTTCCAGGACGGTCATGTTGGCGAAGAGCCGGATGTTCTGGAAGGTGCGGGCGATGCCTGCCTGGGTGACGAGGTGGGGCTTGGGCGGCAGGACGGTGCCTTTGTAGCTGACATTGCCTTCGGTGGGGACGTAGAGCCCGGTGAGGCAGTTGAAGAAGGTGGTTTTGCCGGCGCCGTTGGGGCCGATGAGGCCGACGATTTCGCCTGCGTTGACGGTGAGGTCGACGTTGCGTACGGCGGTGAGGCCGCCGAAGCGCATGGTGACGCCGCTTGCGTCGAGGACGGTGGTGGCGGTTTTCGTGGTGGTGGTCATGGTGGTCACGCCCCCGCCTTGGCGATGCCGGCGCCGGTCTCTTCGGACTGCCGAGGCTCCGGTACGTCGGGCTGGTCGGTCTCGTGGAATTCGAGCTGCTTCCTGCGGTCGGCGACCAGGCCTTCGGGGCGCAGGCGCATCAGGAGGATGAGCGCGACGCCGAAGAGGAAGAGCTGGTAGTCCTGCATGAACTGCAGCTTGGCCGGGATGAGGTAGAGCAGTGCGGCGCCGACGAGGGGTCCGCTGAGGGTTCCCATGCCGCCGAGGATGACGGCGGCGAGGAGGAATGCGGAGTTGGGAGGTACGGAGCCGGCGAACTGGTACTGCTCGGGCGTCACCGTGTAGTTGACGTGTGCCTGGACGGTTCCGGCGAGGCCGGCGAGGGTGGCGCCGAGGGCGAAGGCCAGCAGCTTGAGCCGGAAGGCGTTGATGCCCATGGCGGTGGCCGCGGTCTCGTCCTCGCGGATGGCGACCCAGGCGCGGCCGATGCGGGATTCTCCGGAGCGGCGGAAGACGAGGACGACGACGGCTGTGAAGACGAGCATCAGCAGGTAGTAGTTGGCGGACCTGCCGAGGTTGAAGCCGAGGATGTCGTGCTTGAGCCCGAAGTCGAATCCGAAGAAGTTGAGGTCGGGGATGCTCGGGATGCCCTGGGAGCCGTTGGTGAGGTCGGGTCCGCTGTTGCCGTTGAGGTTGTTGACGGTGAGGCGGAAGATTTCACCGAAGCCGAGGGTGACGATGGCCAGGTAGTCGCCGCGCAGTCGCAGGGTCGGGGCGCCGATGAGGACGCCGAAGACGAGCGAGGCGCCGGCTCCGGTCAGGACGGCGGCCCAGAAGGGGAATTCGACGCCGATGGCCGACATGGTGGAGCCGGAGACCAGGGCGGCGGCGTAGGCGCCGACGCCGAGGAAGGCGACGTATCCGAGGTCGAGGAGGCCGGCGAGGCCGACGACGACGTTGAGGCCGAGTGCCACGGTCGCGAAGATGAGGATGTTGGCGCCGATGAGCGCGTATTCCTCCTTCTGCTGTGTGAACGGGAAGCAGACGGCTGCGACGAGGGCGGCGACGAGGGTGATGTTGCGGTGTTTTGTGGTCAGCGCGGTGAGGCGGGAGACGAGTCCGGCGCGGTGGAGTGCGGTGAAGGCGAAGCCGACGGTGATGAGGAAGCCGATGAAGAGTTCGGCGTAGTCGGTGTCGATTCCGTAGCTGAAGATGTAGAGGCCGATGCCGAAGGCTACGGCGATGATGAGGATTTCGGCCCAGGAGGGGAGGGGGCCCGCGCGGCGGGCCGGTGGGGCGCCGAGGCTGTTGCGGAAGCGTTGCCAGGCGGTGGTCGCGGTGGCGGTGGCGGCGAGTGGCTGGTCGTCGGGGAGGCCGAGTGCGGCGATGGCGGCGATGAGTGCGCCGATGCCGCTGACCCAGGCGCCGGGTTCCAGGTTGACGACGCCGCCGAGGTCGTACGCGATGGCGCCGATGGTGTAGCCGGTGGTGCCGAAGGTGCCGAGTGCCAGGAGGCGGACGGGGCTGTTGCTGCCGCCGGGGGTGAGCCAGCGTAGGCCTCGGATGCCGTACCCGGAGAGCGCGAAGAGCAGGGTGAGTGCGGCGCTGATGAGGGTGAGGACCTGGAGGCCGCCGGGGTAGCCGGTGACGGTGAGGTCGCCGGGGAATTCGCTGGTCCAGGTCCAGGCGAGGAAGGTGCCGGCGAGCGCGAGGGCGGCGCCTGCGAGGGTGGCGATGCGGGCGGCGGCTGTGGGGACCGGGAGGAGGGGGGTGGTCCCGGGTGTGGTGGTGTGGTTGGTGGTCATCCGTATCACGCCCGATCCGCGACGCGTTCGCCGAGCAGGCCCTGGGGGCGGAGCAGCAGGACGACGATGAGGAGGACGAAGGCCCATACGTCCTTCCAGGCGCCGCCGCCGAAGAGTTCCATGCCGGGGACGTTGCTCATGTAGCCGGTGGCGAGGGATTCGGCGATGCCGAGTACGACGCCGCCGAGCATGGCGCCGTAGATGTTGCCGATGCCGCCGAGTACGGCTGCGGTGAAGGCTTTGAGGCCCATGATGAAGCCCATTTTGAAGCCGATCTGGCCGTTTTTGAGCCCGTAGGCGACGGCGGCGACGGCGGCGAACGCGGCACCGATGGCGAAGGCCATGACGATGATGCGGTCGGTGTTGATGCCCATGAGTTTTGCGGTGTCGGGGTCCTGGCTGGTGGCCTGCATGCCGCGGCCGGAGCGGGTCTTGGAGACGAAGAGTCCGAGGGCGAGCATGCAGATGGGTGCGGTGATGAGGACGAAGAGGTCACCGCGTTGGATGTGGGCGCCGAAGATGTCGATCGCTTCGCCCTTGAACTGGGGGAAGGAGCGGTCCTTCTTGGCGTCGGGGTACCACTTCCAGATGGCCTGCTGGAGTGCGAGGGAGAGTCCGATGGCGGTGATCAGTGGGGCCAGTCGGGGTGCGTTGCGCAGAGGCCGGTAGGCGAAGCGTTCGGCGGCTGTTCCGACGGCGACGGAGCATATGACGCCGCCGATGATCATGAGTGGGATGATTGCGAGGAGGGAGACACCGGCCGGCATCCAGAGGTACACGGTGAGAGCTCCGAAGCCTCCGATCATGAAGATCTCGCCGTGGGCGAAGTTGATGAGCTGGATGATTCCGTAGACCATCGTGTAGCCGATCGCGATGAGACCGTACATCGCGCCGAGGATGAGTCCATTGGCCAGCTGTTGCGGCAGTTCGTTCACCGCAGGGCCTCCGTGGAGTGGTTCGGATATGGCACCGCGCGGGAGCGCTGGTGGCGCTCCCGCGCGGTCTGGTGTCAGTCAGTGCTTGCCCGGGAGGGCGCAGCTGGGGTCAGGGCTTGTAGGCCTCGCTGAGCTTGGAGGTCCACTTGCCGCCGTCGACCTGGTAGGCGGTCATCATGGTGTTGGTGGTGTCGCCGTATTCGTCGAAGGAGACGGGGCCGGTGACGCCGTCGAACTTGACCTTGGCCATGGCGTCGAGGACCTTGACGCGGGCGTCGTCGGGGAGCTTGCCGTTGTTCTCGGCGACGGCGAGCTTGACGGCCTCGATGATCGCCCAGGTGGCGTCGTAGGTGCCGCCGCCGTACGCCTCGTAGGCGTCCTTGTATCCGGCCGTCTTGTAGTCCGCGATGAACTTCTTGGCGGAGTCGAGTTCCTCGACGGGCTTGCCGACGGAGGTGGCGATGTCGCCCTGGGCCTTCTTGTTGAGCTTGATGAAGTCGGCGCTGTACATGCCGTCGCCGCCCATGAGGGGGATCTGGACGCTGTCCTTGAGCTGCTGGCTCAGGGGTGCGCCGGCAGGGTACTCACCGCCGTAGTAGACGGCCTTGGCGCCGGACTTCTTGACCTTGGTGACGACGGCGTTGAAGTCGCGGTCGTCGGGGTTGACGTGGTCGGAGCCGGCGATCTTGCCGCCGAGCTCGGTGAACGTCGTCTTGAAGGAGGCGGCGAGACCGGCGCCGTAGGGCTTCTGGTCGTCGATCAGGTAGACCTGCTTGATCTTCGCGTTGTTGAAGAGGTACTTCGCTGCGAAGGCGCCCTGGATCTGGTCCGTGGTGGCGGTGCGGAAGTAGGTCTTGTAGGGGCGCTTCTTGTCGCCGGTCTTCCAGTTGTCGCCCTGGGTCAGCTCGGTGCCCGTGTTGGCGGGGGAGATCTGGGTGAGGCTGGCGTCGTTGAGCGGCTTCTGCATCGACTGGGAGACGCCGGAGTTCAGGGGGCCGACAACGCCGAGGACCTTCTTGTTGTCGATGAACTTCTGGGCGTTCTGCCCTCCGACGGAGGGCTGGGCCTGGTCGTCGAGGGGCTGGAGCTCGAACTTGACGCCGGGGACGGTCTTGTTCTTGTTCGCGAGGTTGACGGCGAGGTCGGCGGAGTTCTTGATGCCGAGGCCGAGGGCGGAGAGGTCGCCGGTCAGGGGGGCGTCCAGGCCGATGACGACGGTCTGGGTGTCGCCGCCGCTGCTCTTGTTGCTGTCGTCGCGCGACCCGCAGGCGGTGAGTGTCAGTGCTCCTGTGGTGAGCACTGTGGTGAGGATGAGCAAAGAACGGTGTCGCACGAAAGGTCCTTTCCCTGGCGCGGCCTCCTCTGCTTGAGGTGCCGTGTCGTTCGCCGGGCCGTACTGGTTGGTACAGGGCCGTGCTGCAGACGCGCCCGGCGGCGCGGTGACTGGCGGTGACTCTAGGCGCAGGTGTGGGGGTCCGGGATGGGTCAGCCGCAGGATGTGACTGTCTTGTTATGCCCTTGAGCAAGGCTTGAGGTGGCTGTGCGGACATGTACGGCTTTTTGCTGGTCGGTGAAAGTGGCCGCATGGTGAGAACTCGCAGCTCTGCTAAGGGGCTTGAGCTGATCTTGCTGCTGTCGCGCGGCAAGGCTGCATGAGGGCGCGACGACCGCCCGGCGCCTGCGGGGCCGGGTCCTGAGTGCTGTGCGGAGTTGTTTGCGCCTGGCCCGCTTGTTACGCAGTGTTACATCGGGGTCGATGTGGTCGACGCGGTGTTGTGTGCGGGGTGCGTGTCGGGTGTGGTCGTGGGTGCCGAGTGGGCCACGCAACGGGCTTGAGAATCAAGGGCGTTGACCGGTTTGGTTGCTCAGCAACGCCTTGTGCGTGGGTGGTTGAGGGCTGGAATGGCGCTGCCCGGCCGGAATGCGGTCCGGCCGGGCAGTGGTGTCGAGGGTGTTGCGCGGTGTGTTCGGGCGGTCAGGCGGCGCCGGTCTGCGGTGCGTCGCGGAGCATGCAGGTGAGGCGGGCGGTGCAGACCCGCTTGTCCTGTTCGTCGGTGATGACGATCTCGTACGTGGCGGTGGAGCGGCCGCGGTGTACGGGGGTGGCGACGCCCGTGACGAGTCCGCTGCGTACCCCTCGGTGATGGGTGCAGTTCAGGTCGACGCCGACGGCGAGCTTGGTGCTGCCGCCGTGGAGCATGGAGCCGACGGAGCCGAGGGTCTCGGCGAGGACGGCGGAGGCGCCGCCGTGGAGCAGTCCGTACGGCTGGGTGTTGCCCTCGACGGGCATGGTGCCGACGACGCGGTCCGCGGAGGCTTCGACGATCGTGACGCCCATGCGCTCGCCGAGGTGGCCGGCGGAGAAGAGTGCGGGCAGATCGATGCCGAGCGCGGCGTACTCGTCGATGATTTCCTGGGGGAACTTGGGTGTGGTGTGCTCGCCCATGGGGTCCGGCTCCGATCGTCTGCGGTGGTTCATAGCTTTATTGCTGTGTGCATCGTTCCTATCAGACGACTGAGCGAACGCTTAGTGGGTTGTGGTACGGATTACCTCTGGGCGGTCCGCCCCTGGGGGTTCTGCCCCTGGATGTTCTCGAAGCGGACGACCACGGACTTGCTGGCGGGGGTGTTGCTGGTGTCGGCCGTCGAGCCGAGCGGGACCAGCACATTGGTCTCCGGGTAGTAGGCGGCCGCGCAGCCCCGGGCGGTCGGGTAGTGCACGATGCGGAAGCTGGGGGCGCGGCGTTCCACTCCGTCCTTCCATTCGCTGACGAGATCGGTGTACGCGCCGTCGGCGAGGCCGAGGGTGCGGGCGTCGTCGGGGTTGACCAGGACGACGCGGCGGCCGCCCTTGATGCCTCGGTAGCGGTCGTCGAGGCCGTAGATCGTGGTGTTGTACTGGTCGTGCGAGCGCAGCGTCTGCAACAGCAGCCTGCCTTCGGGGAGTTCGGGGTATTCCACGGGTGCGGCGGTGAAGTTGGCCTTGCCGGTCGCGGTGGGGAAGCGGCGCTCGTCACGCGGGGCGTGCGGGAGGGTGAAGCCGCCCGGGGCGGCGATGCGGGCGTTGAAGTTCTCGAAGCCGGGGACGACGCGGGAGATGCGGTCGCGGATCGTCGCGTAGTCCCTCTCGAACTCTTCCCAGGGGGTGGTGGATCCGGGGCCGAGGACGGCGCGGGCGAGGCGGGCGACGATGGCGGGCTCGGAGAGCAGGTGGGGGCTTGCCGGGGTGAGGTTGCCGCGCGAGGCGTGGACCATGCTCATGGAGTCCTCGACCGTGACGAACTGCTTGCCGCTCGCCTGGACGTCCTTGTCGGTACGGCCCAGCGTGGGCAGGATCAGCGCGCGGGTGCCGGTCACGGCGTGCGAGCGGTTGAGCTTGGTGGAGACGTGGACGGTGAGGCGGGCGCGGCGCATCGCGGCCTCGGTGACGTCCGTGTCGGGGGTGGCCGCGACGAAGTTGCCGCCCATGGCGAAGAAGACCTTGGCGTCGCCGTCGCGCAGTGCCTGGATGGAGCGGACGACGTCGTAGCCGTGGTGGCGCGGTGAGGTGATCGAGAATTCCTTGTCGAGCGCGTCGAGGAATTCGGGCGCGGGCCGTTCGAAGATGCCCATGGTGCGGTCGCCCTGGACGTTGGAGTGGCCGCGGACGGGGCAGACGCCGGCGCCGGGGCGGCCGATGTTGCCGCGCAGCAGCAGGAAGTTGACGACTTCGCGGATGGTCGGCACGGAGTGCTTGTGCTGGGTGAGGCCCATGGCCCAGCACACGATGGTGCGCTTGGACGCGAGGACCATGGCGAGTGCTTCCTCGACGGCGTGGCGGTCGAGGCCGGTGGCGGCGAGGGTCTGCTCCCAGTCGGCTTCGCGGGCCGCGGCGGCGAACTCCTCGTAGCCGTGGGTGTGCTCCCGCACGAAGGCTTCGTCGACGGCGCCCTCGGTCTGAAGGATCAGTTTGTTGAGGAGTCGGAAGAGGGCCTGGTCGCCGCCGATGCGGATCTGCAGGAAGAGGTCGTTGAGTGCGGCGCCCCTGATCATGCCGAGCGGCGTCTGCGGGTTCTTGAACCGCTCCAGACCGGCCTCGGGCAGCGGATTCACCGAAATGATCTTCGCGCCCGCGGACTTGGCCTTCTCCAGGGCGGAGAGCATCCGGGGATGGTTGGTACCGGGATTCTGTCCGGCGACGATGATCAGGTCCGCCTGGTGGAGGTCCTCCAGCGAGACGCTGCCCTTGCCGATGCCGATGGTCTCCGTCAGTGCCGAGCCGGAGGACTCGTGGCACATGTTGGAGCAGTCGGGGAGGTTGTTGGTGCCGAATTCGCGGGCGAACAGCTGGAGGAGGAACGCGGCCTCGTTGCTGGTGCGCCCCGAGGTGTAGAAGAGGGCCTCGTCGGGGGAGCCGAGCGCGCCCAGCTCCTCGGCGATGATGCCGAAGGCGCGCTCCCAGGTCACCGCCTCGTACCGTTCGGCGCCCTCGGGGAGGTACATCGGCTGGGTGATCCGGCCCTGCTGGCCCAGCCAGTACCCGCTGCGCGAGGCGAGGTCGGCGACGGGGTGGGCGGCGAAGAAGTCGGGGGTGACCCGGCGCAGCGTCGCCTCCTCGGCGACGGCCTTGGCGCCGTTCTCGCAGAATTCCGCGGTGTGCCGCTTGTCACCCTCGGGCCAGGCGCAGCCGGGGCAGTCGAAGCCGTTCTTCTGGTTGACCTTGAGGAGGGTCTGTGCGGTGCGCCGCACACCCATCTGCTGCTGGGCGATCAGCAGGCTGTGGGCCACGGCCGGCAGTCCGGCGGCGGCGTGCTGCGCCGGCGCGATCCGCGGCGCGTCCTGGACCGGGTCACCTGCGGGCGGCTTCGTGGCCATGGTGCGCTCCCCTTCGAGCCGACTGCGGACCTGCGCGGTGCGCCGTACGCATTGATGCGGTAGGTGTTCGTCCTGCGATTTTGTCACGCGGCACCGACAGAGGGGCCGGGGTGTCACGTCCGGTCGGGATTGTCAGTGGTCCGTGGCAGGATCGGGGGCGTGGCTGAGACGGCATCGAAGAAGACGGCAGACAACCGACCGCGCCTCCTCCTGATGGACGGGCACTCCCTGGCGTACCGGGCGTTCTTTGCGCTGCCTGCGGAGAATTTCACAACAGGGTCGGGGCAGCCGACGAACGCGGTGTACGGCTTCGCGTCGATGCTGGCGAACACGCTGCGTGATGAGGCGCCGACGCATTTCGCGGTGGCGTTCGACGTCTCCCGCAAGACCTGGCGCTCGGAGGAGTTCCCGGAGTACAAGGCGAACCGCTCGAAGACCCCGGACGAGTTCAAGGGGCAGGTGGAGCTGATCGGCGAGCTGCTCGACGCGATGCGCGCCGACCGTTTCGCGGTCGATGGTTTCGAGGCGGACGATGTCATCGCGACGCTGGCGACCCAGGCCGAGGCGGCCGGTTTCGAGGTGCTGATCGTCACCGGTGACCGGGATTCGTTCCAGCTGATCACGGACAACGTCACCGTGCTGTACCCGACCAAGGGGGTCTCGGAGCTGACGCGCTTCACCCCGGCGAAGGTCGAGGAGAAGTACGGGCTCACGCCGCGGCAGTATCCGGACTTCGCGGCGCTGCGCGGTGACCCGTCGGACAACCTTCCCGGTATCCCGGGCGTCGGCGAGAAGACCGCCGCGAAGTGGATCAACCAGTTCGGTTCGTTCGACGAGCTGGTGGAGCGGGCCGAGGAGGTCAAGGGCAAGGCGGGCCAGAATTTCCGGGACCACCTGGACGCGGTGCGGATGAACCGCAGGCTGACCGAGATGGTCCGCGACGTGGAGCTGCCGAAGACCCCGCAGGATCTGGAGCGCGCGCCGTACGACCGCACCGCGGTGACGGGTGTGCTGGACGTCCTGGAGATCCGTAACCCGAGTCTGCGCGAGCGGCTGCTGGCCGTCGACCCGGGCGCGGCCGAGGACGAGGCCCCGGCTCCCGCCGCGGGCATCGAGCTGGACGGCGCGGTGCTGGGCGCGGGCGAGCTGGCGCCCTGGCTCACCGAGCACGGCGGGCAGCCGCTCGGCGTCGCCACCGTGGACACATGGGCGGTGGGTGCCGGCACGGTCACCGAGGTCGCGCTCGCCGCGGCCGACGGCGCGGCGGCCTGGTTCGACCCCGCGGAGCTCGACGAGGGCGACGAGCAGGCGTTCGCCGCCTGGATCGCCGACGCGCGGCGGCCGAAGGTCATGCACAACGCGAAGAGCGCCATGCGGGTCTTCCCGGAGCACGGCTGGCAGGTCGACGGCGTCACGATGGACACCGCGCTGGCCGCCTATCTGGTCAAGCCCGGCCGTCGTTCCTTCGCGCTGGACGCGCTGGCGGTGGAGTATCTCGGCCGGGAGCTGGCTACCGCGGCGGCGGCCGACGGGCAGCTGGCCTTCGGCGCCGACGACCGGGCCGAGGCCGACGCCCTGATGGCGCAGGCCCGCGCGATCCTGGATCTGGGCGACGCGTTCACCACCCGGCTGGCAGAGGTCGGCGCGACGGACCTGCTGCACGGCATGGAGCTGCCGACGTCCGCTCTGCTGGCCCGTCTGGAACGGCACGGCATCGCCGCCGACCGGGCCCATCTGGAAGGCATGGAGCAGCAGTTCGCCGGTGCGGTGCAGCAGGCGGTGAAGGAGGCGCACGCCGCGGTCGGCCGCGAGTTCAACCTCGGTTCGCCCAAGCAGCTCCAGGAAGTGCTCTTCGGTGAGCTGGGTCTGCCCAGGACGAAGAAGACGAAGACCGGTTACACCACGGACGCCGACGCCCTGGCCTGGCTCGCCGCGCAGACCGAGCACGAGCTGCCGGTCATCATGCTGCGCCACCGCGAGCAGGCGAAGCTACGGGTCACGGTCGAGGGCCTGATCAAGACGATCGCGGCCGACGGCCGTATCCACACCACGTTCAACCAGACGGTGGCGGCGACCGGCCGGCTCTCCTCCACCGACCCCAACCTGCAGAACATCCCGGTCCGTACGGACGAGGGCCGGGCCATTCGCCGGGGCTTCGTCGTCGGCGAGGGCTTCGAGACGCTGATGACGGCCGACTACAGCCAGATCGAGCTGCGGGTGATGGCCCACCTCTCCGAGGATGCGGGCCTGATCGAGGCGTTCACCTCCGGCGAGGACCTGCACACCACGGTCGCCTCGCAGGTCTTCGGCGTCGACAAGTCCGCCGTCGACCCGGAGATGCGCCGCAAGATCAAGGCCATGAGCTACGGACTCGCGTACGGGCTCTCCGCGTTCGGCCTGTCCCAGCAGCTGAACATCGAGGCGGGCGAGGCGCGCGGGCTGATGGACACCTACTTCGAGCGGTTCGGCGGAGTGCGTGACTATCTGCACCGCGTGGTGGAGGAGGCCAGGGCCACCGGCTACACGGAGACGGTCTTCGGCCGCCGCCGCTACCTCCCCGACCTCAACAGCGACAACCGCCAGCGCCGCGAGATGGCCGAGCGGATGGCGCTCAACGCCCCGATCCAGGGCACGGCGGCGGACATTGTCAAGGTCGCCATGCTCCAGGTCGACCGGGCGCTGACCGAGCGGAATCTGAAGTCCCGCATGCTCCTTCAGGTCCATGACGAAATCGTCCTGGAGATCGCCGAGGGCGAGCGGGCGCAGGTGGAGGAGATCCTCCGCCACGAGATGTCCACGGCCGTGCAGTTGCGCGCCCCGCTGGATGTCTCGGTCGGCGTCGGTACGGACTGGGAGTCCGCGGCGCACTGACGCGCCGGTGCGCCGGACGGGCCCCGGAGGAATCAGGTCCGTCCGGCGGCGACCGGGGGAGCGGACGCGCGCGTACGCCGCAGCCGCATCCAGACCCCGTACAGCACCAGGCCTACCGCCAATCCCGCGCCCGCGCCGAAGCAGGCGGTCGGGATGATGTCGAGCGGGGTGTCGATGTGCTTGAAATACGCGTACCAGCGTGCGCACCGGTGCACGACGCCGAGCAGTACGCAGACGCTCAGCAGCGCGCCCGCCGCCCACCGCTCGCCACGGTCCAGCACCGGCACGGACGGCGGGCGGGGGCGCGCCCCCACCCGCCGCAGCCCCGAAACCGTGAACCACGCGAGCACCGCCAGTGCCGCCGCCGAACTGCCGTACTGCACCAGCTGGAACGCGGGAAATCCGCCGACGTTCTGGCCGAGCACCGGGATCCGCCGCACACCCCACCGGTCGTGATGCGTGAAGGCGTCCCAGACGACATGGGTGGCGGCCCCGAGGACCGCCGACAGCACGAACCACCCACCGTCCCGGACGCGCCATGGAGCTCGCCGCCCCCTCACGAAGGCATGGACCCGTCCCTGCCAGGCCGTTGGCAGCAACGCCACCAACGGTTCGCGCAGCAACAGCCACAGCGCCACCACCGCCGCCGTGATCAGCACATCGACCGTGCACACGCCCCCTACCGAGTGGGTGACCTGGCCGAACTCCATGGCGCCCGGGATCGCGGTGTCCGCGTAGTACGTCATGTCGGGGGCGAACGAACCCGCGACGAGGGCCGAGGCGAACAGCGGACCCCGCGCCGTTCCGTTCCGCCGTATCCCCGGCAGCACGGCGGCGGCATGACTGAGTGTGAACGGCATGGCGGCCAGTATGCGCGAGCCTCCGGCCTCCGCCCGGCCGCGACCGTACAACTTGCTGTCCGGAACGTGAAAAACAGGTAAGAACCGGTCGGGGCGCAGTGTCCCGGCGGCACAAGTTGCCGTAGGGTCGCCTGAGTCCTGGCGCTGGGGAGCGCGGACAGCCGTCGACGGGGAGGGACCTGAGGTATGGCAGCGCAATTCGGTCGCCGACTTCGCAAGGGGGCGACCACCACCGCTGTGGCTGCCGTCGCCGTGGCGGCGCTCTCCGCCTCGGGAGCCCCCGGCACTCCGCTGGTCGGCGACAGCAGCGACCCGCAGCCCACCGGAACGGCGCCTTCGCCCGACAGCGGCGCGGCCACCGGCAACTCGCCGTACTACACGGACCTGCCGCCGCTGAACACCCCCGACAAACCGGGGACCAGCACGAACCTCCCCGTCACCGGCAGCGCGGAATCGGGCATACCGGCTTCGGTCCTGGCCGCGTACAAGAAGGCCGAGCAGAACCTCGCCGACAGCGACGCCGCCTGCCGGCTGCCGTGGCAACTGCTCGCCGCGATCGGCAAGGTCGAGTCCGGCCATGCCCGCGGCGGCAGGGTCGACGCGAATGGCACCACGTTCTCCCCGATCCTCGGCCCGGTCCTCGACGGCCGGGGCTTCGCCATGATCAAGGACACCGACAACGGGGTGTACGACGGGGACTCGACCCACGACCGTGCCGTCGGCCCGATGCAGTTCATCCCATCCACCTGGGCGACCTGGGGACAGGACGGCAACGGCGACGGCCGCAAGGATCCCAACAACATCTACGACGCGGCGCTCGCCGCCGGACGCTATCTCTGCGCCGGCTCCCGTGATCTGTCCGTCGCCGCGGATCTCGACCGGGCGGTCCTGAGCTACAACCACTCGGACGTCTATCTCCGTACGGTCCGCTCCTGGTTCGACTACTACAAGCGCGGCACCCATGAGATCCCCGATGGCACCGGAGCGGTCCCGTCCGGCCTCGGCGGCGGTACGGACCCGGGCCCCGGCCGCCCGACTCCGTCCCCTTCGCCGTCCGGAACGACCAAGCCGAAGCCGAAGCCGAAGCCGGAGCCGAGCCCGGCCCCCTCGAAGCCGGGCGGCGGCACGACCACCCCGTCCCCGAAGCCCACCCCCACGCCGTCGCAGACCCTCGCGGGTGTGGAGAACGCCGGCACCGGCCCGCTGACCGCCACCGCGGGCGACGCGTTCGCCGAGCGGATCAAGGTGCGGGCCAGGAACAGCCTCGGCGGCCCGCTCGCCAGGGTCTCCGTGACCTTCATCGTCGCCGGTGACACGGACGCCGCCTTCACCGGTGGGAAGACCGCCGTCACCCTCCTCACCGGAGCCGACGGCACGGTCACCGCCCCGGTGCTGAAGGCGGGCGAGACGACGGGGAAGTTCACGGTGCGGGCCGTCGCCACCGGCCGCTCGCTGCCCGCCGTCACCTACTCCGCGACCGTCACCGCCCGACGGGCCGACGCGATCATCAGGACCGACGACAAGGCACTGACCGCCGCGCCCGGCACCGAGTTCGCCGACACCGTCGAGGTCAAGGCCACCTACAAGGACGCGATCGCCTCCGGGGTCGCCGTCACCGCCACCATGATCACCGACGCCGACGAGCCGGCCGAGAACGACAAGGGCCCGTACTTCAAGGACGCGGACGGCAAGACCGTCCGTACCCTCACGGACCTCACGACCGACGCCGACGGCATCCTGAAGCTCCCGAAGATCTACGCCGACGACACCGAGGGCACGTACAAGCTGCGCCTCACCACCGAGGGCGGCGCCACGGTCGTCATCGAGCTCAGGATCGAGGCCCCGACGGCATCTCCGGCCCCGGAGCCCCCCGCCGCCTGACCCGCCGTATGCCACGACCGCCCCTCCGCCACCACCCGGCAGAGGGGCTGTCCTACGTGTTCTCATCTCGTGCCCGCGTTGCTACGGTGCCCCAACCCTGACGACCCATCAGATCCGTGCTCCCCGGGAGGATCCGGCATGCGTGCCTTCGTCGCCGCCGCCATCGGACTGGCCGCAGCCCTCGCGCTCGTCCTCACCATCAGCGCGATCGGCGCCCCGCCGGGAGAAACCTCGCCCAAACCTCTGCTGACCACCGTCCCGGGCCCCAAGAACTAGCCACCGGAAGAAGCAACAGAAGCTGAGGGAGGGCACCACCATGCGCCGCCGAGCCAGCCTCGTACTCCTGGCCTTCGCCGTCTTCTTCGTCGCCATGTCGCCCCTGCTGCGCTGGTACGCCTTCCCGAGGCTGGCGAAGATCCCGCCCAGTCAGTACCAGGAGACGGTGCTGGAGGCGAAGCCCGCCACCCTCCTCGACTACAACGACAACATGAAGGTCAAGCAGGTCCCCAAGGTCACCATCGTGCAGACCCTCAAGGGAAATGTGGAGGAGTCCGAGAAGATCGAGCGCAGCGCCGGACGCGACGTCGTCGTCTGGGACGCCCTCAGTTACGTGGTCGGTCCGGACGGCAAGATGGTCTCCGAGATCCCCGAGCGCTACATCTTCGACGCGCACAGCCAGGCCCCCGTCCACGCCACCGGGGAATCGGTCGACGGCGACCCGGTCAGGCGCGAGGGCATCGAGTTCAAGTGGCCCTTCCTCACCCAGAAACGCGACTACGAGTACTTCGACGCCCAGGCCCGCACCAGCTCGCCCATCCACTACAAGGGCACCCGCACCTTCCACGGCATGGACGTCTACTACTTCGAGCAGACCATCCCGTGGACCAAGGTCCCGATGCCGAAGAAGATGCCCATCAAAGGCGTCACCTCGGAACAGATCGCGAAGACGGGCATGACCCGCTGGTACACCACCAAGCGGATGTTCTGGGTGGACCCGGTCACCGGAGCGCCCGTCAACGGCGAGGAGATCCACAAGGAGGAACTGCGCAACGCCAAGGCGATGGGCATGCCCCAGGACACCGTCACCGTGTTCGCCGGGCATGTGAAGATGCGCGAGGACTACGTCGATTCGATCGTCGCCCTGGTCACGTCCCAGCGCCTGCTGGTCCTGCTGCTCACCTCGTATCTGCCCTGGGGCTTCCTGGTCCTCGGCGCCGGACTGCTCGCGCTCGCCCTGTGGCTGGAGGCACGCTCCCGGCGCCCGGGTGAGCCGGAGCCCGCTGGGCGGGAGGAACCGGAGCCGACGGTCGCCTGACCGCGCCCCGGCAGGCGCACTCCCGCGCGTTCAACCCACCTTCCCACGTAGGCCAGTTGTACGATCCTGCCGGGGACGGGGGGAACAACATGGCCGCCGTCGTTGTGATCCACGGGATCGGCAAGCAGTACCTGGGGGTGCGGACCCTGCACCGCGGCATCGCGCCGGCGCTGCTCGACGGACTGGCACGCGCGGATCACCACACCCTCACGGCCGAGGACATCCGCGTCGCGTTCCACGGTCACTGCTTCAGGGACCCCGGCAGCGCGACGCAGAAGGGCGGGCCCGAGCCGACGGCCGGTGACGAGTCGGCGGACCGGTTCGAGATCGACCTCCTGCTCTCCTGGTGGCAGGAGGCCGCGAGGCTCGAACCCGACCGGGTGCCCGCGCCCGCGCCGGCACCGGGAACGAAGGCCCCCGTACCCGTCACCGTCCAGCGGGTCTGCTCGCGCTGAGCCGTTCCCGATTCCTCGCGCGCGCCGGTGACAGATTTCTGCTGGGTGTGCTGCGCCAGGTGCGCTCCTGTTGTGCAGTCCTTGCAGCCCATGGCCGACGGCAGGATCGCCGTCCTCACCCGGACCGGGGTGTTCTGCATCGGCCTTCCGGCGTTCACTGCTTCCTGAGCCGCGCCTTCGTGAACCGGGTCGCCTCCACCGTCGTGGGGTCCTCCGGCCACGGATGTTTCGGATAGCGGCCGCGCAGCTCCGCCCGCACGGCCCGGTAGCCGTCCCGCCAGAACGACGCCAGATCCGCGGTGACCGCTGCGGGGCGGCCGGCGGGGGACAGGAGATGGACCAGCACGGGCACCCCGGCCACCCTCGGAGTCTCCTGCAGGCCGAACAACTCCTGGAGCTTCACCGCGAGCACGGGCTGCGCCCCGCCGTACTCCACCCTGATACGGGAGCCGCTCGGTACCTCGATCCGCTCCGGCGCCAGCTCGTCCAGCCGGGCCGCCTCACCGGTCGCCCACGGCAGCAGCCGCCGCAGCGCCTGCCCCGCGTCGATCCGCGCCAGGTCGGAGCGCCGCCGGGCCCGCGACAGTTCGGGCTCCAGCCACTGACCGGCACGGTCCAGCAGGGCGCCGTCCGACACATCAGGCCAGGGCGCCCCCGACTCCCGGTGCAAGAACGCGAGCCGCTCCCGCAACTGCTCGCTCTCCCGCGTCCAGCGCAACAGCCCGAGCCCCTCGCGCCGCAGCCCCTCGATCAGCGCCTCGCGCACCAGCTCGGGCGCCGGCTCCTTCAGCGGGCGCACGGACAGTTCGACGGCACCCAGCCGTTCCACCCGGCGGGCCACCACATCATCGCCGGCCCAGCGGACCTCCTCGCCCGCGAACCGCAGATGGCCGGCGGCCGTCCGCGCCGTGTCCTCGTCGATGACGGCGGCGAGCCGCACCCGCGCGGACGCCGAGTGCGCGGGCCGGTCCGCGACCGCGACCGCCAGCCACGGCGCACTGCGCAGCCCCGATCCGTCCCGCACCTGCGCACCCGTCCCCGACACCATCAGGAACGCCCCCTCGCCCCGCGCCCGCGCCACCCGCTCCGGGAAGGCCAGGGCGGCCACCAGACCGACGGCTCCGTCGTCCGGGCCCGAACCCGCGCCCGCGCCCTGGACCGAGGAGGAGAGCCGCCGGACCTCTTGCCGCCAGCGCGCCGCATACCCGTCCCCGCCCCGCCGGGCGGTGCGCAACGCGGCCGCCAGATCATCGCCGTACTCCCGTGGTGGTTCCTCGCTCAGCAGCGCCACCACCTCGGCCGCCCGCCGCCCGCCCACCTCGGCGGCGCCGTCCAGCAACGCCCGCGCCAGCCGCGGATGCAGCCCCAGCCGGGACATCCGGACGCCCCGGTCGGTGACCCGGCCGTCGCCGTCCACCGCGCCGACCGCCCTCAGCACCTCGCGCGCCGCGCCCATCGCACCCGCGGGCGGCGGATCGAGCAGCGCCAGCCCCGACGCGTCCGGATCGCCCCAGCACGCTGCCTGCAACGCGAACGCCGCCAGATCCGCGACCCTGATCTCCGGGGACGGGAACCGCGCGAGCCGCCCGTCCTCCGCCTGCTCCCAGCACCGGTACACCGCCCCCGGCGCCTCACGCCCGGCCCGGCCCGCCCGCTGCCTCCCCGCCGCCTGTGACGCCCGCACCGTCGTCAGCGCGCTGAGCCCCCGCGCGTGATCGGTACGCGGCTCCCTGGCCAGCCCCGAGTCGACCACGATCCGCACCCCGGGCACCGTCAGGGACGACTCCGCCACCGAGGTCGCCAGCACCACCCGCCGACTCCCGGACGACCCGGCCAGCACCGCGTCCTGCACCGCGGCCGGAGCCCGCCCGTGCACCTGGAGCACCTCGGCCGCCACCCCCGCCAGCTGCCCCGCCACCCGCCCGATCTCGCCGACACCGGGCAGGAAGCACAGCACATCGCCGTCCCGTTCGGTCAGTGCCCGGCGCACGGTCGCCGCGACATGCGTCAGCAGCGCCGGATCGACCCTCATCCCGTGCGGCGGCCTCACCGGCGAGGCGGGCGGCGCCCAGACCACCTCCACCGGATGCGAGACACCCCGTGCCTCCACCACGGGTGCATCGCCCAGCAGCCGCGCCCAGCCCGCCGCGTCCGTCGTCGCCGACGCGGCCACCAGCCGCAGGTCGGGCCGGATCGCCTCCCGCACATCAAGAAGGAACGCGGCGACCGTGTCCGCGTCCAGATGCCGCTCATGGCACTCGTCGATGATCACCGCGTCGACCCCGGCCAGCTCCTGGTCGCGCTGCAGCCGCTGAAGCAGAACCCCGGTGGTCACCACCTCCACCACGGTGTCGCGCCCCACCACCCGCTCCCCGCGGACCGTGAACCCCACCCGCCCGCCGACCCGCTCACCGATGAGCCACGCCATCCGCCGTGCCGCAGCCCGCGCCGCGATCCGCCGCGGCTCGGCGACCACCACCCGGCGCACCGGCCCGCCACCGGTCAGACCGGCCAGGACCAGCGGTACGAGGGTCGTCTTGCCGGTGCCGGGCGGCGCGCACAGCACCGCGACACCGCGGTCGTCGAGCGCCCGCTCCAGGGCGGGCACAGCGGTGCGTACGGGCAACTGGTCGAGGGCGTCGGTACGGATCACGCCCCCAGTCTCGTACGGCGTGCTCCGGCGCCCGCACCCGAGACCGCTCCCGGGAGCGGAAGCGGCATCAGTCCCGTCGACGGTCCCGTTCGCAGACGAAGATCGCCGTGCCCGGGATCAGGTTCCCGCGCAGCGGGGACCAGCCGCCCCACTCCTGGTGGTTCCAGGCGGGCCACTCCGGTTCGACCAGGTCGACCAGACGGAAACCGCCGGCCACCACGTCCCTCACCCGGTCGCCCAGTGTCCGGTGGTGCTCGACGTAGACGGCGTCGCCCCGTTCGTCCTGCTCGACGTAGGGGGTGCGGTCGAAGTACGAGGCCGCGACCGAGAGCCCCTCGGGCCCGGGCTCGTCCGGGAACGCCCAGCGGATCGGATGCGTCACCGAGAAGACCCAGCGGCCCCCGGGGCGCAGCACCCGGTGCACCTCGCGGAACACCTGCACCGGGTCGGCGACGAACGGCACCGCGCCGTAGGCGGAACACGCCAGGTCGAAGGAGCCGTCCCGGAAGGGCAGCACGCCCGCGTCGGCCTCCACGAGGGGGACCTCACCGCCGATTCGTAGCGCGTGCTGCAACTGCCGGTGCGAGAGGTCGAGGGCCACCGGACGGGCTCCCCGGGCGGCGAGCCAGCGCGAGCACTGCGCCGCGCCCGCGCCGATCTCCAGGACGTCCAGGCCCTTGAGCGACTCGGCGGGGCCGAGCAGACCGGCCTCGGCCTCGTCGAGCCCCTCCGGCCCCCAGACGAAACGGTCGTCGCCGAGGAAGGCGCCGTGGTCGCTCTGGTACTCGTCGGCGTTCCGGTCCCACCAGCCGCGACTGGCCCGGCTGCTCTCGGCTTCCGAGGCGTCGCGGCGAGTCGCTTCGGGTTCGGCCGCGTAGATCTCTTGGCTCATCGTGCCCGTCGTTGTAGTTTGCCTTCACCCCGCCGCACGCGGTATGCCCCCGGGGACAGCTGTCCGTACGGCTCCGTACCCACGGATTATCTCCCGGGGGCCGATGTGGCCTCGGGAGACACGAATTCTGCCGGATATGGGCTGTTGTGCCCCGGGTGTGCGCCTTCGCGCATTGACCGTGCCCGGCTGCCCCCGTATGCTACAAGTTGCGCTGCGAGCCTGCGCGCCTCAGACCTAGCAGGCTGCGCTCGCGTCTGTTGTATGTCCCCTCGGTTCACGAGGCGCCTCCCGCTCGGCGGGTTCGGTGCTTCCCGGGCTGTCCGGCTTCAGCAGAGGCGATACGGGCTCCCGGCGTAGCAGTACCTACGACTCACTGTCCGTACCGGAGCCCTTTCCCACATGACGAGCAGCACCGAGACCACCGCCACCACCCCGCAGGTAGCGGTCAACGACATCGGTAACGAGGAAGCCTTCCTCGCCGCGATCGACGAGACGATCAAGTACTTCAACGACGGCGACATCGTCGACGGCGTCATCGTGAAGGTCGACCGGGACGAGGTCCTGCTCGACATCGGTTACAAGACCGAAGGCGTCATCCCCTCCCGCGAGCTTTCGATCAAGCACGACGTCGACCCCAATGAGGTCGTCAAGGTCGGCGACGAGATCGAGGCCCTGGTTCTCCAGAAGGAGGACAAGGAAGGCCGCCTCATCCTGTCCAAGAAGCGCGCTCAGTACGAGCGTGCCTGGGGCACGATCGAGAAGATCAAGGAAGAGGACGGCATCGTCACCGGTACCGTCATCGAGGTCGTCAAGGGTGGTCTCATCCTCGACATCGGCCTCCGTGGCTTCCTGCCGGCCTCCCTCGTCGAGATGCGCCGCGTCCGCGACCTCCAGCCCTACGTGGGCAAGGAGCTCGAAGCCAAGATCATCGAGCTGGACAAGAACCGCAACAACGTGGTCCTGTCCCGCCGTGCCTGGCTGGAGCAGACCCAGAGCGAGGTCCGCCAGACGTTCCTCACGACCCTGCAGAAGGGCCAGGTCCGCTCCGGCGTCGTTTCCTCGATCGTCAACTTCGGTGCGTTCGTGGACCTCGGCGGCGTCGACGGTCTCGTGCACGTCTCCGAGCTGTCCTGGAAGCACATCGATCACCCCTCCGAGGTTGTCGAGGTCGGCCAGGAGGTCACCGTCGAGGTTCTCGACGTCGACATGGACCGCGAGCGCGTCTCGCTGTCGCTCAAGGCGACGCAGGAAGACCCGTGGCAGCAGTTCGCCCGTACGCACCAGATCGGGCAGGTCGTTCCCGGTAAGGTCACCAAGCTCGTTCCGTTCGGTGCGTTCGTGCGCGTCGACGAAGGCATCGAGGGTCTGGTCCACATCTCCGAGCTGGCCGAGCGCCACGTGGAGATCCCGGAGCAGGTCGTCCAGGTCAACGACGAGATCTTCGTCAAGGTCATCGACATCGACCTGGAGCGTCGCCGCATCAGCCTCTCGCTGAAGCAGGCCAACGAGTCCTTCGGTGCCGACCCGGCGTCGGTCGAGTTCGACCCGACCCTGTACGGCATGGCCGCGTCGTACGACGACCAGGGCAATTACATCTACCCCGAGGGCTTCGACCCCGAGACCAACGACTGGCTCGAGGGCTACGAGACCCAGCGCGAGGCGTGGGAGACGCAGTACGCCGAGGCGCAGCAGCGCTTCGAGCAGCACCAGGCCCAGGTCATCAAGTCCCGCGAGGCCGACGAGGCCGCTGCTGCCGAGGGCGCTGCCGCCCCGGCCGGTGGCGCCCCGGCTGCCTCCGGCGGCAGCGGTGGCGGCTCGTACTCCTCGGAGTCCGCGGACAACTCCGGCGCCCTGGCGTCGGACGAGGCCCTGGCTGCGCTGCGCGAGAAGCTGGCGGGCGGCCAGAGCTGACGCTCTGTCCCTCCGGCCGGTGATTGATCGCCGTAGCTGAGAGTGAGGCCCGTTCCCTTCGGGGAACGGGCCTCACTCGTGTCCGCGGCCGTCCGCGCGGGCCGTTACGGCGTGACGGTGATGTTGGTCAGCCCCTTGCCGCCGGTCACCGTGTTGCTGCCGTAGACGACCGTCGGGCAGCTCGTGCTGTAGTTGGTGACGTTGAACGCGATCTGCTTGTCGCCCTTGGAGCCGGACAGGTTCGAGGTGTTGTTGCGAAAGACGGTGCCGCAGCCCCAGCCGCTCTGCTGGGTGTGGGTCTCGTAGCCGTTGTTGGTCGTACGGGTCCCCTTGTTGCCGTCGACCAGGACGTTGTTGCCCTTCACGTCGACCCAGGAATCGTCGTAGTTGGCGCCGGTCAGCCCGCTGCCGTCGAAGGTGTTGCCGATGATCTTCGCTCCGGTGGTGCCTTCCTTGATGTCGACGTTCTCGCCGCCGACCCCCGGCCCGATCGTGTTGTTCAGGATCTGGACCTGGTCGCTCCTGTCGGAGAGATCGCCTGCCGTGCCGACATAGACGCCCTCGCCCATGCCGCGGCCGTCGTGCCCGGTGTCGTAGATCCGTGAGTTCTTGATGACGCCGTTCTTGCTGGACTTGCGGAAGTGGACGCCCTCCATGTCCAGGTCGTGCACGGTCACCGAGTCGATCACGACTCCGGTGGCGGTGTCGGCCATGATGCCTTTCTGGCCGCCGGTGACCGTGAGGCCCTGGACGGTCCAGTAGGAGGCACCGTTGAGGTGCAGCCCGTAGCCGCCGCCGGCGGTGAGGACGGCCCTGGCGGAGCCGGTGAGGGTGATCCGGGCGGAGGCGGTGCCGGGGACGGTCGCCTTGAAGTTGCCGGTGTATGTGCCGTCGGCGAGCCGGATCGTGTCGCCGGGGGACGCGGCGGTGAGGGCGGACTTGAGCTGGGCGGCGGTGCTCACCTCGATGACCGCCGACGCGTTCGCGTCGGTGGCGGAGGTGAGGGCGAGAGAGCCGGTGGCGAGCGCGGTGGCCAGCAGTGCGGGTAGCAGCGTACGGATGTGCATGGGGGTGCCTTCCGTCGAAGGAGTTCAAGACGTTCTCGTACATGAATGTGGGGCGAGTGTCTGAACGTGCTGCCCGATGACGGTAGGGATGGGGCGAGGGCGTGTCAAGGTATGGACCATTGATCGTGGGGTGGTGGACCGGGTGAAGGGAGAGGAATCGGCGGGATGCGCGAGTAGCCGACGGCTCCTGACACGCGCTTGCCGGGATCCCGACAACCATTCACGCCCCCGGCAGGGGTGACTTCGCACCGAACGGAAGGCTGACCGGACTCCGCAGCGGATGGTCACCCTCGACTGCTGTCGCGAAGTCGGCTTCCCCATCGAGGTGTTCATCGATGTGAACGTCAACGCCGTTATACCCAAAGAGGGATGAGGGCTCCGGTGCGCTGCCGCACCCTGGCATTCGCCCTCCGGCGGCCCCGGCGCCCCCGCCCCCTCGGCCGGGCCGCCGGGCACGTCCACTTCGCGGCTGATCACCTCCGCCGCACGGATGCCTGACAGCCCGGCGCTTCATGTCCACGCGGAAGACGGTGGCGGCGCTCCACGACCACGTTCTCGCATAAGACCGACCGGCAAATGGGGGCCCCGCGACGCGGCCCTCCATTTGCCGGTCGGTCCAAGTTCTGGCATGAACCACCGGGTGAGGGGGCACGGTCCGGGAATGCCCGTGCCCTGCCGGACGTTCTGCTCTAGGAACACGAGGAGGAGCGGTAACAGTGCCTGATCCGCAGAGTTTGTACGAATGGGAGCCGAAGGGGCTGGCCGTCGTCGACATGGCGCTCGCCCAGGAGTCGGCCGGCCTGGTCATGCTCTACCACTTCGACGGATACATCGACGCGGGTGAGACCGGCGAGCAGATCGTCGACGGACTGCTCGAAACGCTGCCCCACCAGGTCGTCGCCAGATTCGACCACGACCGGCTCGTCGACTACCGCGCGCGGCGCCCGCTGCTGACCTTCCGGCGCGACCGCTGGGCGGCCTACGAGACCCCGACGCTCGACGTCCGGGTCGTCCAGGACGCCACCGGCGCGCCCTTCCTGCTGCTTTCCGGGCCCGAGCCCGATGTGGAGTGGGAGCGCTTCGCCGCCGCGGTCGAGCAGATCGTCGAGCGCCTCGGTGTCCGCCTGGCGGTGAACTTCCACGGCATCCCGATGGGCGTCCCGCACACCCGTCCCGTCGGCGTGACCCCGCACGGCAACCGCACGGACCTCATGCCCGGCCACCGCAGCCCGTTCGACGAGGCGCAGGTGCCCGGCTCGGCCGAGGCCCTGGTGGAGTACCGGCTGATGGAGGCCGGACACGACGTCCTGGGCGTCGCCGCCCACGTGCCGCACTACGTCGCCCGCTCCGCCTACCCGGACGCGGCGCTCACCGCCCTGGAGTCGATCACGGCCGCCACCGGCCTGGTCCTGCCGACCGTCGCCCACGCGCTGCGCACGGAGGCCCACCGGACCCAGACCGAGATCGACCGGCAGATCGACCAGGGTGACGAGGAGCTCGTCTCGCTCGTCGAGGGCCTTGAGCACCAGTACGACGCGGTCGCGGGTTCCGAGACCCGGGGCAATCTGGTCGCCGAGCCGGTCGACCTGCCGTCCGCCGACGAGATCGGCCGCGAATTCGAGCGGTTCCTCGCGGAGCGCGAGGGAGACGCCTGACCGGCCGCAGGTTCCTCGCGGAGCTTGAGGGGGACGCCTGACCGGCCGCCCCGGTCCGCCCGATCGCCCTTCGTACTAGGCTTCCCGGCATGCTGAAAGTGGGCCTGACCGGTGGGATCGGCGCCGGCAAGAGTGAAGTGTCGCGGCTGCTCGTCGGATACGGTGCGGTGCTGATCGACGCGGACCGGATCGCCCGGGAGGTCGTCGAGCCGGGAACGCCCGGACTCGCGGCCGTCGTCGACGCGTTCGGCGACGACATCCTGACCGCCGACGGCACCCTGGACCGGCCGAAGCTCGGCTCGATCGTCTTCTCCGACGCCGACCGGCTCGCCGCCCTCAACGCGATCGTTCACCCGCTGGTCGGCGCGCGCTCCGCCGAACTGGAGCGGGCCGCGAGCCCCGACTCGGTCGTCGTCCACGATGTCCCCCTCCTCACCGAGAACGGCCTCGCGCCGCTCTACGACCTGGTCGTCGTCGTGGACGCCAGTCCGCAGACCCAGCTCGACCGGCTCGTCCGGCTGCGCGGCATGACCGAGTCCGAGGCTCGCGCCAGGATGGCCGCGCAGGCCACCCGGGAGCAGCGGCGAGCCGTGGCCGATCTGATCGTCGACAACGACGGATCGCTGGAGGCGCTGGAGCCGCAGGTCCGCAAGGTCTGGTCGGAGCTGACAGAGCGGGCCGCGGCCGGCTGATCTCCGTGTCGGTCCGCTCCGTGCCTGATCGCTCTCCATCGGAATAGTGGAAGCCGGTCGGACGTTGGTGATCCGATACTGAAGGGAAGGATGCGATCGTGCCCGAGAGGACCCCGGAAACAGACGTCATCGACTTCCGCGCGGCCGAACACCTGCTGGCGGCCCGCGACCCCCGGGGCGCGGTCAAGCTCCTGGACTCGGTGATCGCGGCCCACCCGGAGAACACCGCGGCCCGTCTGCTGCGGGCCCGAGCTTTCTTCGCCGCCGCGCAACTGCGCCCTGCCGAACTCGAATTCGAACTCGTCCTGGAGCGCGAACCGGACAACGCCTTCGCGCACTTCGCGCTCGCCCGTACCTTCGAGCGCTCCGGCCGCTCCGACCGGGCCGCCCGCCACTTCCGGCTGGCCGCCGCACTCGATCCGAACCCCGAGTATCTGAGGGCGGCCCGCTTTCGTACGCAGGGCTGACCCCTCCTCGCGAAGGACCCCGGGTCCGCCGGGCACGCCTCTGTGCCTGGCGCCCCTCAGTGCCCGTACCGGCCGCGCCCGCCGTGATCGGGTTCGTACGGCGGGATGTTGCGGCCCGGCTGGTAGTGCGGTCCCTGGTGGATGTGGTGGACGATCACCGCGATGTCCACCAGGACGAGCAGGAGCAGCAGCCCGCAGGCGGCGGCCCAGCCCGGCCGGTCGGTCAGTGTGAAGGCCGCCAGGCCGAAGACGGCCCAGACCAGCCCCCATAGACTCAGGCACAGCCGCAGTCGCAGGGGACTGCGCGCAGTCAACGGTTCATTGCCGGTACGCATGGCGATCGCCTCTCCTACCAGGATGGACCCGCGACGGCCTTTTCGTACCTGTCGACTCGTACCTGTCGACTCGTACACGGCGACGTCGGATTTCGGATTGAGGGGATCGTGCGTGAACGGCACATCGTGGGGGGACCGCATCGGCCGTAGGGCGAGGGTCCGTGGCTGTCTGCTGGGCGGGGCGATCGGGGACGCCCTGGGAAACCCGGTGGAGTTCCTTTCGCTCGCCGGTATCCGCCGTGCGCACGGTGAACACGGCGTACAGGGGCTTCTCGCGGACGACGAGGGGGTCGTCGGACGTGTCACGGACGATACGCAGATGACCCTGTTCACGGCCGAGGGGCTGATCAGGGCCCATTCCCGGGCGATGTCGAAGGGGATCGGCGGCGCCGAGACCGACATCGTGCGAAACGCTTATCTGCGCTGGCTCGACACCCAGAACCACCCGGCGCCGCCCGCCCGCGGCGGCGACAACCCGGTGCGGACCGGCTGGCTGAGGCAGGAGGCCTGGCTCTACGCGCGCCGGGCCCCCGGGAACGCCTGCCTGACCGGGCTCGCGACCGGACATGTGCCCGAACCCACGGGAAGGCTCGGTGTGCCCGGTCCTGTGAACACCGGGTCCAAGGGCTGCGGCACGGTGATGCGGTCCGCCCCCTTCGGGCTGGTGGGGGAGGACGCCCAGGTGGGCTTCCGGCTCGCCCACTGGTGCGCGCAGATCACCCACGGTCACCCGACCGGCGCGTACGCGGCCGGGGCGTTCGCTGCGATCGTCGCCCATCTCCTGGAGGGGGACTCGATGGCCGGCGCGGTGCTGCGGGCCTTGGAGCTGTTGGGCCGCCACGAGGGACACGAGGAGACGACGGCGGCTCTGCGCGCGGCCGTCGACCTGGCCGCCGAGGGCGAACCCACCGCCGAGAAGGTGGAGACGCTGGGCGCGGGCTGGGTCGCGGAGGAGGCTCTCGCGATCGCCGTGTACTGCGCCCTGGCGCTGCCGAACGCCGACCAGGTGGCCCGGGCGCTGCTGCTCTCGGTCAACCACTCGGGCGACAGCGACTCCACGGGCGCGATCTGCGGCAATCTGCTCGGAGCCCGTCACGGGGACGTGCACCTTCCGCCGTCCTGGCTGGTGGCGACCGAAGGACGAGCGGTGATCACCGAGGTGGCCGACGACCTGTGCCTGGAGTTCGAGCACGCGGTCGTGTGGCCGGCCGACCGCTACCCGGCGTACTGACGAGCGACCCGTGCGCCGCGCGCCGACGGTCCGCCGATGGCGGACGGGCCGGGCGGACGGGGCAGGTGGATGGGCCGAGCGGACGGGCGCGGTCCGTCGGCACGAACGGTGTTGACGGACCGTCCGTTCGTCGCCCCGTCAGCATCCTGAGGGCGGAGCCGGCGGCCGTCGACCGCTGTCTCGTGGATGACGGGGCGGGGGTGCGACCGTGCCGAAGCGGCCCCGGAGCGACGGACGACCGAGGGCCGGGAAGCGATGAGTTCCGGACCGCGGACCGGTCTACCTCTTCGTAAGCGACACACTGCGAAGCTTCCCGAGGAGACCCGCATGACCGAGTCCACAGTGGCCCACAACACCCCTGCTGCCACCCTTGGCGCCTCTGCCGGCACCCGGGCCGGGGGCCGGGGCCGCGGCGCCGTGGCACTGACCGTCGCACGGGTCGTACTCGCCCTGTTCTTCGGCTTCAGCGCGTTCGCCAAGCTGATCGCCCATGAGACGGCGATCGAGTCCTTCGACCGGATGGGCTGGAACCAGGCGGCGATGTACACCATCGGAGGGCTGGAGCTGGCGGGAGCCATCGCCCTGTTGATCCCGATCCTGGCCGGAGTGGCGGCCATCGCCTTCTGCGGACTGATGGCCGGCGCCTCCATCGTCCAGCTGACACTGCTCGACCGGGTGAACGCGATCATGCCGGCCCTGCTCATCGTGCTGCTCGTGCTGATCGCCAAAGAACGTCGGGACCGTACGGTGGAACTGCTCGCGCGCGTCCCAAGACGCGCATAGCGGCACGGCACGGCACGGCTCCGGCCGGATACGGCGGTGGACGACGGTGCGCGCGCAACGGCCGAAGAGGGTTCGGTGGAGGCCGAGTCGATGGCGTCGGGGGCTGCGGCGCCTCCCCGCGCGGTCGGCGTTCTGCTCCCTGCCCGGCCGGGCTTCGGGCGCTGTGTGCGGTCCTCGGCCGGACTTTGTGTGACGTCGGTCAGTGGACCGTGCTGAAACTGCGCCAAGGGAGGGCCCCGGCCCCGTTGACGTCGGTGAACGTCGTCGCGAGGTACGTCGAACCCGGCCCGGTGCAGTTGGGCGTGCGGTACAGGATGATGTCGATCAGGGTGCCGTTGGCCACTTCCTTGGCGCCCGAGGGAGCGAGCCGGTGGCAGCCCTTCACCGCGGGGCTGTTCACCATGATCACGGCGTCCCGCTCGGTGGTGTAGGTGACCGGTCCGACCGCGGTCCGGCCGAGGCCGGAACAGCCTGCGAGGGTGAGGGTCAGGAGCGCTGTCCCGGCTGCGATGCCGAGGCGGCGGCGCCGGTGGTCGATCACGGGCATGGGCAGGTCCTCGTCTGTCTCGTCCGGCTCATCCGTCAGCCCGCCGCAGACCACGCACCGCGTACGCCGCGGAGAACGTGCTGACGCTGGTCACCCTGCCTGTTCCCGGGAGCCCCGGCATCCGGTGCGCGGCCGGGCGGGCGACAGCCGGGCCAGGAGTCCTCGGACCATGTTCATATCGGCTCGTATTGGGCATACCGTGGTAACAGGGACTGATTGATTCCTGTGTTTCAGGTGTTTCCGGCTTTCAGGGGGCCGTCATGGTCCAGGAGCTCGTAATCGCGATAGTAGTGGCGGGGGCCTCGGCAGGTTCGCTGTACCTGGCGGCGGCGGCCAAGGTCGTCAAGCAGTACGAGCGGGGTGTCGTGTTGAGGCTCGGCAGGCTCCGTGAGGGCGTGCGAGGGCCGGGCTTCACCATGGTGCTCCCCGGTGTCGAGCGGCTGCACAAGGTCAATATGCAGATCGTGACGATGCCGGTGCCCGCGCAGGACGGGATCACGCGGGACAACGTGACGGTGCGGGTGGACGCGGTCATCTACTTCAAGGTGGTCGACGCGGCCAGTGCGGTAATCCAGGTGGAGGACTACCGCTTCGCGGTGTCGCAGATGGCGCAGACCTCACTGCGGTCGATCATCGGCAAGAGCGACCTGGATGATCTGCTGTCCAACCGCGAGAAGCTGAATCAGGGTCTTGAGCTGATGATCGACAGCCCGGCGGTCGGGTGGGGCGTGCAGATCGACCGGGTGGAGATCAAGGACGTCTCACTGCCGGAGACCATGAAACGCTCCATGGCCCGGCAGGCCGAGGCCGACCGTGAGCGGCGGGCCCGTGTCATCAACGCGGACGCCGAGCTCCAGGCTTCGAAGAAGCTCGCCGAGGCGGCGGGGCAGATGTCCTCCCAGCCGGCCGCACTCCAGTTGCGCCTGCTGCAGACGGTGGTGGCGGTCGCCGCAGAGAAGAACTCCACGCTGGTGCTTCCGTTCCCGGTGGAGTTGCTCCGCTTCCTGGAGAGGGCGGCGCAGCCGGCGACGCAGCCGCAGCAGGCCGTGCAGCCGCCGCAGCAGCCCGTGCAGCCGCCGGAGCAGCCCGTGCAGCCGCAGCGTCCGGCCCAGGCACAGCCGCGTCCGCGGCCTCAACCACGTCGGCCCCAGCCGCAGCCGTCGGTGGCTCCGACGCCCTCGCCGGCGTCCATGCCCGGCGTGTCCCCGGCCACCACGCCCGCGCCGCCCTCCCACTCCAAGCCCCTCGCCAGGCACTGACTCCCGAAGGACACGGAGCCCTCGAAACGCGCGGAGCCCTCGAAGAGCGCTGAGGCTCCCCGGCGCGCAGGTCCGTTCCCCGAGCCGTACGGTCCGTTCCCCGCGTCGGCCCTGTCCGGTCACCGTCCCGCACAGTCAGTTCCCCGGACCGTGCGGGACTCGCTCGTACCGCCTCTGACCTGACGGAACACAGGTACGAGTATCAATGTCAGACCCCCCGCCTAGACTCGCAGGAGTCATGAGGATCGAGACGATCAGAAGGATCGGGGCGGGAGGGGAGTGGACTGATGACCACGGCACAGCGTCAGCTGGACGCGTCGGCTGTCCGCGTCCTGAGTTGTGCGGCCGTCTTCCTGCCCGCGCCGCTGCCGAGGGACGGACGCGTCGCCTTCTGGGATCCCGACGGCGGCCCCCTCCCGGAGCCGGGTGGCTTCTCCGGGTGCGCCGCGGATCCCGAGAAGTCCGTGGACGACGTGGTCGTGGAGGAGATCACCGTCGTCCGCGGACACGGGCGCGAGAACGGCGTCCGTCGGCGTTCGGTGCCCGCCGTCCTGATGGCCGTGACCGAGGCCCTGCCACTGCTGGCCCGCGCCCGGCATCAGCGGTCCGCCCACCCCGCCACCCGCTGCTGGGGCGCTGCCGCGCTCCAGGCTCTCAATCTGGTGGCACGCGGTAGGCTGCTCCCCGGCCTGACGGGCGAGGACCACGACGCCTGGAGGGCCGGACCGCGCGACGCCGAGGACATCGTCCACCTCCGGGCGATCGCCGCCGCCCTGCCCCCCGAGGGGTACGCGGTTCCGCTGCCGGACCGCACACCGCTCCAGGTCCCCGAGCCGGAGTGGCTGCTCGGGGCGTTCCTCGACGCGGTCGCCGACACTCTGCCCCGTACACCCGCGGCGGCGTACGCGATGGGGGCGCCCTTCGCGGCCCGCGCCGCCCAGCATCTGCCACAAGCCCGTGACTGGGCCGTCGAGGTCGCGGCCGGGCTCGACGCGGGGGTACGGATCTCGCTGCGCCTCGACCTCTCGGCGTACGAACTCTTCGACACGGCCGATACGTACGACACCCCCGACGAGCGCGACGGGTCCGACGACACCGGCGACATCGACGCCGACGGGGCGGCAGCGGAGGCCCGTCGCGGCGCCGCCCGGCACGCCGCCGCGGCCATCATCCAGGTACACAGCCTGGCCGACCCGACCTATGTCGTCGACGCCGCCGCACTGTGGAACGGCGGGGTGGGGGAGCCGTTCGGCCCGCGCGCCAGGATCGATGCCGTGCTCGCACTGCGCCGCGCCGCCCGTGTCTGGGCACCACTGGAGCGATTGCTCGACCAGCCGGTGCCCGATGTGCTCGCGCTCGAAGAGGACGAGCTGTACGAGCTGCTGAGCGATGCCGGAGCCCGGCTGGCGGCGGCCGGGGTCAACGTCCACTGGCCCAGGGAGCTGGCCCGTTCCCTCACCGCCGCAGCCGTCGTGCGGCCCGCCCCCGGCTCGGCCACCGACGGCACCTCGTTCTTCGACGCCGAGCAGCTCTTCTCCTTCAACTGGCAGCTGTCACTGGGCGACGAGCGGCTCACCGAGGCGGAGATGGACGTGCTCGCGGAGGCGCACCGACCGGTGGTACGACTGCGGGATCAGTGGGTCGTCGTCGACCCCGCGCTCGTCCGCAAGGCGCGCAAGCGGGAGTTGGGCCTGCTCGATCCGGTGGACGCCCTCGCCGTCGCGCTGACCGGCAGCGCCGAGGTCGACGGCGAGCAGGTCGACGCGGTGCCCGTCGGGGCGCTGGCCGCACTCCGCGCCCGCATCACCGCCGACGACACCACCATCGCCCCGCCGCCCGGACTCGACGCCACGCTCCGTGACTACCAGCTGCGCGGCCTCGCCTGGCTGGACCGGATGACCTCACTCGGCCTCGGCGGCTGCCTCGCCGACGACATGGGCCTGGGCAAGACGATCACCCTCATCGCCCTCCATCTGCACCGCGCCCACCCCGCGCCCACCCTGGTGATCTGCCCCGCCTCCCTCCTGGGCAACTGGCACCGGGAGATCAACCGCTTCGCCCCCGGTGTCCCGGTACGCCGTTTCCACGGCACCGACCGCACCCTCGCCGATCCCGATGGTGGCTTCGTCCTCACCACGTACGGCACGATGCGTTCGAGCGCGGCGCAACTCGCCGACGACACCTGGGGGCTGATCGTCGCCGACGAGGCCCAACACGTGAAGAACCCGCACTCCTCCACGGCGAAGGCGCTGCGCACCATCCCGGCCCCGGCCAGAATCGCCCTCACCGGCACCCCCGTGGAGAACAACCTCTCCGAGCTGTGGGCCCTGCTCGACTGGACCACCCCCGGACTGCTGGGCCCGCTCAAGGCGTTCCGGGCCCGCCACGCCCGCATCGTCGAGAGCACCGGTACGGCTGCCGGCCTCGCCAACGACGAAGCGGTCGAACGGCTCTCCCGGCTGGTCCGGCCCTTCCTCCTGCGCCGCAAGAAGTCCGACCCCGGCATCGCCCCCGAGCTGCCGCCCAAGACGGAGACCGACCATCCCGTCTTCCTCACGCGCGAGCAGGCCACGCTCTACGAGGCGGCGGCCCGCGAGACGATGGCGTTCATCGAAGCCTCCGAAGGCATCGCCCGGCGCGGTCTGATCATGAAGCTGCTGGCCTCGTTGAAGCAGATCTGCAACCACCCCGCGCAGTACCTGAAGGAGGAGCCGACCCGACTCGCCGGCCGTTCGGGAAAGCTCGCCCTGCTCGACGAACTGCTGGACACGATCCTCGCCGAGGACGGCTCCGTCCTCATCTTCACCCAGTACGTGACGATGGCCAGGCTGCTCTCCGCCCACCTCGCCTCGCGTGCCATTCCCTCCCAACTCCTGCACGGCGGAACGCCGGTGGCCGAACGCGAACGGATGGTGGACCGCTTCCAGTCCGGCGAGGTCCCGGTCTTCCTGCTCTCCCTCAAAGCGGCGGGCACCGGACTGAATCTCACCAGGGCCGCCCACGTCATCCACTACGACCGCTGGTGGAACCCGGCCGTCGAGGAACAGGCCACGGACCGGGCGTACCGCATCGGCCAGACGCAACCCGTGCAGGTGCACCGGCTGATCGCGGAAGGCACGGTCGAGGACCGGATCGACGAGCTGCTGCGGGCCAAGCGGGTCCTGGCCGACGCGGTCCTGGGCACCGGGGAGACCGCGCTGACCGAGCTCAGCGACCGTGATCTGGCCGATCTCGTCTCGCTCCGGAGGCCGTCATGAGCCCCCGCCCCCAGTCCCTCGCGTACGACCGCTCTCAGCCCCGGCCGGTCGCCCGGTCGCGCCCGGGGCCCGACGACCTGCGGCGCACCTTCGAAGCCGTGCCGCCCCGCACCTCCGACGGCGACGAACCCTTCGCGGACAGCTGGTGGGGCCGCGCCTGGGTGGCCGCCCTGGAGTCCCTGTCGATGGACGAGGGACGGCTCTCCCGCGGTCGTACGTACGCCGACAGCGGCAAGGTCGCCGCGATCACGGTCACCCCCGGACGGGTCGTCGCCTACGTCCACGGCAGCCGCCCCCGCCCCTACCGCGCCGAAGTGCGTCTGCGGCCGCTCACCGACGCCGACTGGGACACGTTCCTGGACGCGGTCGCCGCCCGTCCCGGTCACCTCGCCGCACTGCTCGGCAAGGAGATGCCGCACTCGCTCGTCGACACGGCGGCCGAGGCCGGTGTCGGTCTGCTGCCCGCCGCGGGCGACCTCGACCCCGGATGCTCCTGCCCCGACCACGGCTGGCCCTGCAAGCACGTGGCGGCCCTCTGCTACCAGATGGCCAGGCTCCTGGACGCCGACCCGTTCGTCCTTCTGCTGCTGCGCGGCCGGGGCGAGCGCGAACTCCTCGAAGAACTGGGCCGTCGCAACGCCGCACACTCCACCCGGGAACGTCCCTCGGCCCCCGCCATTCCCTCCGTGCCGGCTCGCGAGGCCCTCGCCGACCGGTACCTCCCGCCGCTCCCCGCCCCGCTCCCGGTCCTGCCGCATCCCGGGCAGCCGCCCTCGTACCCGACTCTGCCCGGAGCCCGTGACCCGCTCGCGCTGGACCACCTCGCCACGGAGGCGGCCGCCCGTGCGCACACGTTCCTCGTCAGCGGCCTCGACCCGCTCGCCGGCCTCACCCCTTGGCAGGATGCGGTACGGCTGGCCGCGTCCCGCCCCACCGCAGGGCTGACCGCGACCACCCGCGCCCTCTACCGCGAGCTGGCATACGCCACCGGCCGCACGCCCACCGACCTGGCCCGAGCCGTCGCGGCCTGGCGGCAGGGCGGCGCCGAAGGACTGGCCGTCCTCGAAACCCCCTGGGATCCTCCGGCCGGCCCCTTCGACCGGGCGCGGCCCGCGCTCGCAGCCGCCGACTTCCCCCGCTTCCACCCCTGGCGCAACCACCTCACCCACCCCGGTGGCACTCTGCAGCTCCGCTTCGGACACGACGGCCGTTGGTACGGCTACGAATCCGAGCCGGGCGAGAACGACTGGTGGCCCCGCGCCACCCCGGACACCGATCCGGTGGGCGCGCTCATGGAACTGAGCGGTGGCTGACCCCCGGCCGGTCCCCTGCCGTCCTCGGCCGCGGCGCCGTGCCCGACCGCTCCGGCGGCCGGCCTCGGCGGGGGAGTAGGGCATCGACGACCTCGCGGGCGTCGTCCCGTACTCGGTCCGGGCGGTCCGGCGGCTGAGGGCGGCCGGTATCGGGGGTGGCGGTGCCGGCACGGCGGCAGCGGTGCCGGCGATCCTCCCGGTGACCGCCGTGGGGTGCACGCACTGGCGACGGCTCGATCGGCCGCACGGGCGCGGAGCTCGTACGGCCGTGCGACCCGGGAGCTGGGTGGCGGAGCCAGGGTGACGGGCGATGTCAGAAGTCGGCGGTCGCGCGTTCCTCGATCCGGGCCACCGAGTCCTGGGCGTAAGCCTTCTCGTAGGCGTTCCGGATCCGCTCGATCTGGGCGTCGCGCACGCGTGCTTCGGACGCTGGGTAGAGCAGGGTCAGTTCGTAACTGCGCTCCCGTTCGATCAGGCCGTGGGAATCCCGCCACTGCCCGCGGCCGTCCTGGATGGTCAGTCCGTTCGGGAAGCGTGGTGTGACCTCCTCGTCGATGAAGGCATGGAATTGGCGGTCGGTCACACGGGGTCCGCCGTCGGGACGTTCGGTGCCGAAGAACAGCCGGGTCTCGATGTAGGCCTTCCCGCGCACGGCGACGGCCGACGCCGCCGGCTGCGAGCCGGTGGAGGCTTCGTCGCCGAGCGTGGCGTACGCGACAGGCGTGCCCATGGCCAGTACGGCCAGGGCGGCGGTCGCGGTGAGCGCGCTGGGCCGCCGCTCGGGGCCGGCGAGACCCTTCGTGCGGGTGAGGCGGGGGAGGTGAGGCACGGCAGGAACCTTTCTTCGGAGTCCGGGGAGTCTCGGGGTCTGGAAGGGCGGAGGGCGGGGGCGGGAGGGCGCGGTCCCGCGTCGGTCCGTGGCGTGGATACATGGACGCGCGGACGCGCGGGCACATGAATGCGTGGACACATCGACGCGCGGACGTGTGGGGCCACTGTGACAAGCGGTCCCCGACGAGCGGCGGCAGGACATGGGCATCCGCTGGAAACCACCCGTACGGATCGGTCGAGGGGCTCGCCGAAAACTCGTTGCGCCTCACGGGGCGGCTGTCAGAATTGCCCGCGTGACTGAGTGGATCACCCGGATCAACCCGGACCGGCTGCACCCCACGCCCGGCTATCACCACATCACCGTGGTGGAAGCGGGTCGGACCGCGTACCTGGCCGGGCAGTGCCCGCTCGACCGCTCCGGCACTCTGGTGGGTCCGGAGGACCTCGACGCCCAGATCGACCAGGTGGTGGCCAATTCCCTCGCGGCTCTGGCGGCCGTGGGAGCCGGACCGTCCCAGGTTGTCCGATCGGTGATCTACGTGGTCAGTGACGACGTCACGGTCCTGGGAGCCGCCTGGCGCGGGCTCACCGGCTCGGCCATCGGGCCCGCGTTCACCACCGCGAGCACGCTGCTCGGTGTCACGCGGCTCGGTTTCTGCGGACAGCTGATCGAGCTCGACCTCACCGCGGCGCTGCACGGCTGAACGTCCACCCGGCCCCCTGCTCGCCGTAGGCGGAGTCGGGAGGGGCTGCTCCATGACGCGGACGGTCCGTTCGAGGGGCCGATGCCGCAAAAACCGGTAGTTCTTTCGGACTTGATGTTGATAGCTTCCTCGACGTGGCGAAACTCAATCAGATCATCGCAGTGGAGAAGGGCGTCAAGTCCAAAGCTCACCAGGACCTGACGGCGGCGCATCACGGCCTCCAGAAGACCGGTCTGCTGGCCGGGATCTCCCGGACCTATCAGCCCAAGGACGAGGAGGGCGAGCAGCTGCCGCCCGAGTCGACCCTGGTGCAGATCAAGGCCGAGGACGTGCTGCGGGAGACCGCGACGACCCTGACCCGGCTCTTCGATGTGACCGCCACGAAGGACTGGGCGAACTGCTCGGCCCGCGCGGACGTGAAGGTCGACGGACGGGTGCTCGTGAGCGAGGTACCGGTGTCGTACCTGCTCTTCCTGGAGAAGCAGCTGACGGACCTCAACACCTTTGTCCGCAAGCTTCCGGTGCTCGACGCCTCCGAGGCCTGGACACAGGACCCGTCGACGGACTCCTGGAAGACCGAGCCGGTGAAGACCCTTCGCACGAAGAAGGTGCCCCGCAACCATGTGAAGGCGGAGGCCACCGACAAGCACCCGGCGCAGGTCGAGGTGTACTACGAGGACATTCCGATCGGGTACTGGACGACGGTGAAGTTCTCCGGCGCCCTTCCCGCGCGACGGGTCAATGAACTCCTGGACCGGGTGGAGAAGCTCCAGCAGGCCGTGAAGTTCGCCCGCGAGGAGGCCAACGGCATGGACGTCAGCGACCAGCGGGTGGGTGATGCGGTATTCGGTTACCTCTTCGGGTGACCGACCATGGATTCCCCGGCCGTTCATTACGGCCGGGGTGCGCGAGGAGCGCAAGCTGAAACTGAGGCTTGTCGTGACGACGCGGTTCCAGTGGAGGTTCGAGTCCTCCCCCCGGCATTCGGTGCGCTTTCCGCACACGGACGGGCCGGGGTAGCCCAAATGGTAGAGGCAGCCCGCGATCAATCTCAGACTCTTGCTCCAGGCTCAGCATTCGCCACCGATCGCCGAATCAATCGGGCCCGTGCCCATGGGCGTCGAGATGCCGGTTCGACTCCGGCCCGCGGAGCTTCGATCTGCGGTCGTCTAAAGGCAGGACGCGACGACATAAACCTGACACGGGTCCTTAAAAGTGTCGGCGTGCCGCATGGGTGGCATCTACAGGGCTCGGGGGCCGGCTACGCCCCCGGGCCCGCTCCCGTTTCCGCAGGCGTCCCGCTTCCGTTTTCATCGGCCCCCGCTCACGCCCCCGCGGGCAGCGACACCCCGCGCCCCGCGAAGAAGCGCTCGAAGTCGGGCAGTGCGAGCTCCGCGGCCCGCGTCCCGGCCGTCGTACCGGACGGGTTGTGGAAATGGACGCCGGCGCCGTCGGCCGTACGGGACGTCAGCAGCACCAGATGCCCGCCCCGCCCCGGAGCGGGCCGCAGCGGATGCCGGATGCCGTAGTGCACCGAGGTCATGACCGTCCGGCCGCCGTCCAGCAGACCGAGGATCTCCTGCGTCGAGAGATGGCGGTGGACCGTGGCGTCGAGGCCGTGCGCCTCCCTTGCGTACCGCGCGAAGGGGGCGTAGATCAGGCCCCGGATCACCCCTTCCGCGTCCTCGGTGTACGCGCCGAACTTGAGCGCCCCGTCCCGCAGTGCGAACAGGGACGGGGCTCCGGCACCGAGCGCCATGCGCAGGCAGGTCATACCGCACAGATGACCTGACCAGCGCGCGTATTCGGCCGGTGTCGCCGCGCCCGACTCCGCCCAGGCCGGGTCGGTGGCCGGATCGAGTCCGCCCTCCACGATCGGGCCGACGAGTTCGGGCGAGGCGAACTGGGTGTGGACGGGAACGCGGCAGGCGGGGCAGGTCACCAGGGGCATCCGATCACTGGCGGTATCCGGTCAGGAAGCGACCGATGCGGCTGATCGCCGCGTCGAGATCGTCAGCGTACGGGAGCGTCAGGATCCGGAAGTGGTCGGGACGCGGCCAGTTGAAGCCCGTGCCCTGTACGACCTGGATCTTCTCCCGCAGCAGCAGATCCAGGACGAACTTCTCGTCGTCGACGATCCGGTGCACCTTCGGGTCGATGCGCGGGAACGCGTACAGCGCGCCCTTCGGTTTCACGCACGACACGCCGGGGATCTCGTTCAGCTTCTCCCAGGCCCGGTTGCGCTGCTCGTAGAGCCTGCCGCCGGGAGCCACCAGTTCCCCGATCGACTGCCGGCCGCCGAGTGCCGCCTGAATGGCGTACTGCGCGGGCGCGTTGGGGCACAGGCGCATGGAGGCGAGCGTGGTCAGACCCTCCAGATAGCCGCGGGCGTGCTGCTGCGGGCCGGAGATCACCAACCAGCCGGAGCGGAACCCCGCCACCCGGTACGTCTTCGACAGACCGCTGAAAGTGAGGCAGACCAGGTCGGGGGCGAGGGCCGCCACGCTGTGGTGCTCGGCGTCGTCGTAGAGGATCTGGTCATAGATCTCGTCGGCGAACACCATCAGGCCGTGCCTGCGCGCCAGATCGAGGATTCCTTCGAGGATCTCGCGCGGATAGACCGCGCCGGTCGGGTTGTTCGGGTTGATGATCACGACGGCCTTGGTGCGGTCGGTGATCTTCGAGGCCATGTCGGCGAGATCGGGGTTCCAGTCCGAGGCCTCGTCACAGGTGTAGTGCACGGCCTTGCCGCCCGCGAGGGTGATCACCGCGGTCCACAACGGATAGTCGGGGGACGGGACGAGCACCTCGTCGCCGTCCTCCAGCAGTGCCTGGACGGCCATGGAGATCAGCTCGGAGACACCGTTGCCGAGGAAGATGTCGTCGACTCCGACGTCCGCCAGCCCCATCGCCTGGTAGCGCTGCGCCACTGCCCGGCGGGCGGACAGGATGCCGCGCGAATCGGTGTAGCCGTGGGCCTGCGGAAGCATCCGGATCATGTCCTGGACGACCTCCTCCGGCGCCTCGAAGCCGAAGAGTGCCGGGTTGCCCGTGTTGAGGCGAAGGACGCTGTGGCCCGCCTCCTCCAAGGCGTTGGCGTGCTCGATGACCGGGCCCCGGATCTCGTAACAGACCTCGTCGAGCTTGCTGGACTGCCGGAATTCCATGCGGTGGCCTCCCCGACCTGATTGCGATACTTGGTTTTACCAAGCTCGGGCTTGGAAAGTCCAACAACATGTCTAGACTGCGTCGCATGCCACGTCAGCCACAGTCCGCAAACCGCCCGGCCCGCCGCCGGAGTTACGACCAGTTCTGCGCCACCGCACGCTCCCTCGACTCCGTGGGCGACCGGTGGACCCTGCTGATCGTCCGTGAACTGCTGGCCGGCCCCCGCCGCTACACCGACCTCCACGCCGACCTGCCGGGTGTCAGCACGGACGTCCTCGCCTCCCGGCTCAAGGACATGGAGCAGAGCGGACTGGCCACCCGTCGACGGCTGCCGCCGCCCGCCGCGGCATCGGTGTACGAGCTGACCGAGCGCGGCCACGGGCTGCTGCCCGTGCTCGCCGCACTCACCGAGTGGGGCGCGCCCGCGCTCACCGACCGGCGGCCCACGGACGCGGTGCGGGCGCACTGGTTCGCGCTTTTGCTGCTGCGCGCGCTGGACGGGCTGACCAACCCCGGAGTCGTCGAAGTCCAGCTGGACGAGGGCGAGTTCCATGTGCGCGCGGGTGGCGCCGAGACCGGTTCCGCGGTGTACGGAGACGGTCCGGCCGCCCACGCCGATGCCCGTATCGCGCTCGATGTCGACGTCTGCCTGGCGCTCGGGCGGGGTGAGCTGACGCTCGCCGGGGCCGTCGAGGACGGACGTGTCGAGGTGTCGGGCGACGGACCGCTCGCCACCGAACTGCGTGGCGGGTGACCGTCGGATCGGGGAGGGTTCCGCGGGTCAACTGCCGGGTAGTGTTGGGGCATTTGGAATGTCCTGGAGGCTTCCGGGGACGTTGAGGCAGAGGAGTCGCGCATGAGGGTCGGCGGACAGCAGGGGAGCCGAGGCCTGCGGGTGAGGCGGGGACGGCTCGCCAAGGCCCTGGTCGTGGGCGGCTGTGTGGCCGCGCTCGGCTTCGTGCCGTCGGCGGCCGTCGCCACGCCCGGCACCGGCGTGAGCGGCACCGTGCTCGCGCAGGGCACATCGACGGGGAAGCTGAAGGTGAAGACCCCGAACGGCCGTACGGATGTGACCTTTCGGACCATCACCGTCGAGCCGGGCGGCTCCACCGGCTGGCACACCCACGCCGGACAGCTGATCGCCGTCGTCAAGTCCGGGACGCTGACGCGCACTCTGGACGACTGCTCGGTCGAGGTGACGCCAGCGGGCTCGTCCTTCATCGAGCCGTCCGGCACCGGCCACCGCCACATCGGACGTAATCTGGGGACCGAGCCCGTCGTGCTCTGGGTGACCTATCTACTGCCCGAGGGCAGCGCGCTCTCCGACGACGCCGACGCCGTGGACTGCGGCGCGAAGAAGCGGTGAGTTCGGGGACGACGGGAGCGCACGGCCGTGGGCGCGGCGAGCCCAAAGGGCGGCGCGAAGAGCGCGGATGATCTGGACCCGGCGCGGCGCGACGCGTTCGCGCAGGCGCTGCTGCACGCGCTCGCCGCCCACTGCCCCGGTTCGCGGGCGGAGCTGAAGGGCTCGCTCACCCGTGGAACGGCGGATGCGTACAGCGACATCGACCTTGTCTGGACGGTGCCGGACGACCGCTTCGACTCCTGTGTCGCCGCAGCCGGGGACGTACTCGAAGAGGTCCGGCCCCTCGACTCCCTGCGCACGGACCCCGAGCTGCGGAACTCCCGTGAGCGGCGGCTGCTCTTCGCCGCCTTCCACGGGCTTCCGCTCTTCTGGCGCGTGGACCTGGAGATCGGGGCGGCATCGGTCGCCCCACCCGCCGGCCACGACCGGGACGTCCTCGCGGCCCACGACGACGACTGGTCGCGGCCCGCGAGCGCGCTGGCCAACGCGGTCGCGGCGACGAAGGCCGTGCTGCGCGGGCAGCCGCGGACCGCCCGGGGCCTGCTGGAGCGCGGCTTCCGACGCGTCGACGCGCCGGAAGCCGTCACCGGACAGTGGGGCGCCGACATCGGCCGCCTGGCAGAAACGGCCGCCGACCGCGAACCGGGGCTGCGCCCCCTCGCCGATCGTGTGATGCGTCTGGCCGCGGATCACCTGGCGGGGACCGGCGAGGAAGAACGCGGTCAGGGGGACGGCCGGGGCCGGCGCACGGGGCAGGGGCGATGATGGTCGCGTGCGATGTGAAGCGATCACCTGGGAGCGGCTGGCCGAAGCGTTCGCCGCGCACGCCGACGGTCTGGGACCGGCCGACGCGAGCCCCTGGCTGAAGGTCGCCGTGGACGGCGCTCCGGCGGCCCGTACCGGAGAACTGGCCGGACGGGTCGCGCAGGCGCTGCGGGTCCGGGGACGCGCGGTGCTCGTCGTGTCCACCGAGGCGTTCCTGCGGCCCGCGAGCCTTCGGTACGAGTACGGCAAGCAGGACCCCGACTCGTACTACGACAGCTGGTTCGACACCGGCGCGCTGTGGCGCGAGGTGTTCGGGCCGCTGGAGGCGGGCGGGGGCGGGCGGGTGCTGCCCGATCTCTGGGATCCGGTGACGGACCGGGCCACGCGCAGTCCGTATCGAGTCCTGCCCGAGGGCGGTGTGCTGGTGGTGCACGGTCCGTTGCTGCTGGGGCACTGGTTCCCGTTCGACCTGAGCGTCCATCTGCGGTTGTCGCCGGGCGCGCTGCGGCGGCGCACCGAGGAGGGCGAGCGGTGGACCCTGCCCGCTTTCGCACGGTACGAGGACGAGGTGGCGCCCGGCGGCCGCGCGGCCGCGGTCGTACGGGCCGACGATCCGCTGCACCCCGCCTGGACCGGGTGGCGGCGGGAGGAGTGGAGTAGGGGGACCGGGAGCCGTGGTGCGCCGGGTACGTCACGGACCGGGGCGGCCCCCCACGGTGGCGACCGCCTCCGCCCCCGACCGGCAGCCCGCCGCCACGGCCGAGGCGTCGTCCGCCCCGGACAGCCGGGCCGCGAGGAATCCGCCGGTGAAGGCGTCGCCCGCCCCCGTCGAGTCGACGGCGCTCCGCATCCGAACGGCCGGGATGCGCCGGGTCACCGCGCCCGCGGCGGCCAGCAGGGCGCCGCGGGCGCCGAGCGTGACGACCACCCGGGGCACCTGGAGGCTCAGCTCGGCAGCGGCGTCCGCCGGTTCGGGCAGTCCGGTCAGCAGCCGGGCCTCGTCCGCGTTGGGCAGCAGCAGATCCACGCCCTCCACCGCGGTCAGGAACCGGTCGACGCCCAGCTCGGCGAGGAAGCCGGCCGAAGCCGGGTCGACGCTCACGGTGATCCGCCGCCGCCGGGCCTCCCGCAGGGCGAGCCGGGCCGTCGCCCGACTCGTCGCGGCGAAGAGCAGGTACCCGGAGAGATGGAGATGGGCGACGCCGTCGAGCATCGACGGCGACCAGTCGTCGGGGGAGAGCCGGAGCACGGCACCGCTGTCGGTGAGGAAGGTGCGCTCGGCGGCGGAGTCGACGAGGGCGACGACGGTGGCGGTCGGCACGTCGTCGTCCACGGCCAGCAGGCAGCGGACCCCCGCCCTTCGCAGTGCGTCCCGGTGCCAGGTTGCGCTGTCGGCGCCGACCCGGGCCAGCAGCCGTACGTCGCGGCAGCCCGAACGCGCCGCCCAGCAGGCGACGTTGGCGCCCGCCCCGCCGGGGAGGGTGCGGATCCGGGCCGCGGTGTCCGTGCCGTGGACCAGCGCCGTTCCGTGGCGGGCCACCACATCGGTGACCACGTCGCCGACGACGAGGAGGCCGCCGTCGGTCATCGGCCGGCCGCCGGGCGGCGGGGCGATGCGGAATCCTGCGCGTTCCGGTGCGCCGCGGTGTCCCGCGCGTCCGGTTGCGCCGTGGCGTCCTGGGCGACGGCGGCCCATGCCCCGGAGATCCGCGCCGCGAGCGATACGTTTCCGCGCACGGCCGCCAGATTGGCCTCCAGCGAGGCGCCCCCGGTGCCCCGCATCAACCGGTCCAGCAGGAACGGCGTGACGGCCTGGCCCACGACGCCGCGCTCCCGGCACGCGGCTAGCGCCTCGGTCAGCACACGGTCATGGAGTGCGGGATCCAACTGGTCCTGTACGGAAACGGGGTTGGCGACGATCAGCGCCGAGCCGGGGCCTTTGAGCGCGTCCTGGGCGCGCATCACCTCCGCGACCTCCTCGGGCGTCCGCACCGTCCAGTCGACCGGTTCGCCCGAACTGTTCAGATAGAAGCCGGGGAAGCGGTCGGTGCCGTAGCCGAGCACTCCGACTCCGAGCGTTTCCAGGCGCTGCAACGTGGCGGGCACATCCAGGATCGACTTCACTCCCGCACACACCACGGTGATGCCGGTCCGTGCCAGGAGCCGGAGGTCCGCGGACTCGTCCTGGGTCCGCGTCCATTCCCGGTGCACACCGCCGAGACCGCCGGTCGCGAAGACGCGCAGGCCCGCGTGCGCGGCCAGGAACGCCGTCGCGGACACGGTCGTCGCCCCGCTCGCGCCCGTTGCCAGGGCCGGTGCGAGGTCCCGGTGGCCCAGCTTCCGCATCGCCGGATCGGCGGCGACCCGCTCCAACTGGTCCTTGCCCAGACCGATGTGGGCCCGGCCGTCGAGTACGGCGATCGTGGCCGGAACCGCACCCGCGGACCGTACGAGCTCTTCGAGCTCTGCGGCGACCTGCAGATTGCGGGGGCGCGGCAGGCCGTGGGCGATGATCGTCGACTCCAGGGCCACGACGGGGTGGTGCGTGGCGAGGGCCGCCCGGACCTCGGTGGAGAGGACGGGGGCGTAGGTGGAGTGCGCGCCGTGCGACACATTGAATGACATGTCCACATCCCTGTCGCGAGCGTGCCGACCTCAAACGTGCGGCCGGGGCACCGGCCGGAAAGCCCGCCTTCCGGCCGGTTTTCCCGGTCCTGGTGCCGAGCGGTCTCGAAGCGCTCGCTAGGGTGACCGGCCATGACCACATTTGATCAAGCTCCTGCCTCGTTTGCCGTCCACATTCCCGACGCCGAACTCGAACCGGAACCGCTCGACCCCGCACAGATCGTCTCGGGCGAGCCCGTGGTGACCGGCAAGGTGCTCTGGGAGTCGCCCGACGGCAAGCAGATCCGCGGGATCTGGCAGATCACGCCCGGCGTGGTCACCGACACGGAGGCCAACGAACTGTTCGTCGTCGTGAGCGGGCGTGCGACCGTGGCGGTCGAGGGCGGAGCGACGCTGGAGATCGGGCCGGGGGACGCCTGCGTGCTGCGCGAGGGCGACCGCACGACGTGGACCGTGCACGAGACGCTGCGCAAGGCGTATCACATCAGCCTCTGAGGCCTCAGGGTTCGGTGGGCGCAGTGGCTGCGGTGGCCGCGTCGGGTGTGACGGGAGCGGTCGGCGCAGCCGGTGCGGCCGATCGCGTGAGCGCCCGGCGCAGCGCCAGTGCGGCCATCGGAAGAAGCAGACATGCTCCGACCGCGTTCAGCCAGCCGTAGCTCGCTCGGGCGACGATCAATCCGGCGATCGCGCCGCCGACGCCCGCCGCCGTGTTCATGGTCAGGTCCGACAGCCCCTGCACGGCGGCACGGGCGGGCTGCGGCACGGAGTCGGTGAGCAGCGCCGAGCCGGCGACCAGCCCGGCCGATCAGCCGAGCCCGAGCAGGAACAGGCCTGCCGCGGTTCGACCGTGGCTCGGGCCTGCGGTGCCGGCCAGAAGCGCCGCACAGGAGAGCAGTCCGACCGCCAGACCGATCACCGTGAGCCGGCCGAAACGGTCGGACAGCCAGCCCATCACCGGGGAGAACGCGTACAAACCCGCGATGTGGCCGCTGATGACCAGCCCGATGAGCTGGAGACCGGCGCCATGATGGCCCAGATCGACCGGGGTCATCACCATGATCGAGGCCATCGCGGTGTGCGAGACGGTCACCGTGACCAGGGCCAGCCGCGCCGTCGCGGAGGCCCGAACCGCCGCGATGCCGGCCCGCAGAGAACGGCCCGAGGGGGACTTGCTGTCCTGCGGCGCCAGAGCCCGTGCGGTGAGCAGTGGGTCCGGCCTCAGCAGTACCCCGACCACCACGGCGGCCAGCAGGAAGATCCCGGCCGCGAAGAAGAAGGGACCGGCCTAAACCGGCCTTCTCGGATATCGCGGTGCCGCGGAAGACACGTCCGACCGGCGCCGCGATGTTCGGCCCCAGAACCGAACCGATCGTCGTGGCCCAGATGACGGTGGAGATCGCCCGGCCGCGCCGGTCGGGCTCGACCAGATCCGCGGCGGCGAACCGGGCCTGCAGATTGGCCGAGGACCCGGCGCCGAACCCGGCCATGCCGAGCAGCAGCAGCGGGAAGCTCTCCACGAGGGTGGCCAGGACCACGAGCCCCGCGCCGAGCGCACCGATCAGATACGCCAGGACGAGACCGGGGCGCCGGCCGCGCGAGGTCATCAGTGCCGCGAGCGGCAGCGAAAGCAGTGCGGTACCCGTCACCGACGCGGTCGGGGCCAGGCCGGACAGTGCCTCGGAGCCGCTCACCTCCGTGGCCAGGACCGGGGCCAGGGTGATCCCGATGGGTACGCCGAGGCCGCCGAGTATCTGGCTGGCTATGAGTACCGCGGACGTCCTGCGCCGCAGTCGGGGCAGCTCGGCCGCCGGACCCGGCCGGGTCCGGCGGGGGTGTCAGGTGCGTCGGGGGTGTTGGTCACTGACGCAGTGTGCCAGCCCGCACAAGGGCACGAAACCGGGGCCGGGCCGGTCAGCCCGGCACGGGGGACAGCAGCGACGGTTCGCCGGAACCCGGACCGGACAGCGGCAGGTCGCCGGGATCCGGATCGGAAGAGCCGCCGGGTCACAAGAGCCGCCGGGTCAGAAGAGCGGCTGGGGAAGCACGCCCTCCAGCGCCAGCAGCTTCCGCTTGGTCTCGCGACCACCGCCGAACCCGCCGAGTCCGCCGCCGCTCTCCACCACGCGATGGCACGGCACCACCACGGGCAGAGGATTGGACCCCATGGCTGCCCCGACCGCCTGTGCCGCCCCCGGCTGCCCCACGCGCTCGGCGAGATCGCCGTATCCGACGACCGTCCCGTACGGCACCCCCGTCGCCAGCTCGCGGAGCACCTGGCGGTTGAAGCCGGACGTCAGCGACCAGTCCAGATCGAGCGCGAACTCCCGCGACGTGCCCGCGAAGTACGCCGCGAGCTGGCGTATCGGCTCGGCGAGCCGCGCGGAGCCGGGACTCTCCACCGGCTCCGCACCGAATCGTGTCCGCAGCTGCTCGACCGCCCTCCTGCGCACCTCGGGACGGGCATGGAACACCACACTCACCAGGCCCGCGTCGGTCGCGGCAAGCAGCAGCGGGCCGATGTCGCTCTCGACGACGGCCCACTCGACAACCCCGTTGCTGTTCATGGGAACCACCGTACGACCGGCCACTGACATTGATACTCGTACGCGGGTTCCGGTGGTCGTCGCTCGGCCACTGACCGACAGCGCGCCGTGGCGACCGGGCGGTCGCGCGGTCAGCCCGTGGCTCCGCGCACCACGTCAGGGGCGTTGGTGATGATCCCGTCGACGCCGAAGCCCGCCACCGTGGTCGCGTTCGCCGCGTCGTTGACCGTCCAGGTGTTGACCCGGAGTTTCCTGCCATGTGCGCCCTTCAGCGCGTGCACCGCCTTCACGTAGTCGGCGGAGATCGACGTGTACGAGGGGTTGATCTGGTCGGTGAACGCCGCGTACGAAGCCAGATCGGCCACCGCGGGAGTGCCGAGGAAGCCTGTGGTGACGTCCGGACGCCGCTGGTGCACTTTCTTCACGCTGTCCGCGCCGAAGCTCTGGATGACGAGCCTGTTCTTCACATGGTCGCGGTCGAACCACCCGTTCTGGCGAAGCACCCGCAGGGTCTCCTTCTCGATGCCCGGGTAGAGCTCCGGGCTCTTGATCTCCAGCAGCAGCTTCTGGTGATTGCGCTCGATCCGGTCCAGGTACTGCTTGAGGGTGGGCACCCGGGTTCCGGCGAACTGCGGACCGAACCAACTGCCCGCGTCCAGCCGGGCGATCTCGGTGGCCGTGAAGTCCTTGACCGCCCACGGCGCACGTTCCGGGAAGACCTCCTCGACATCGGTGGTCCGCTTCAGATCGGTGTCGTGCACGACCACCAGCACACCGTCCTTGGTGAACTGGACGTCGTTCTCCACCCAGTCGAAGCCCAGGGCGTCGGCCTTGTCGACGGCGGCCAGGGTGTTCTCCGGCGCGTAGGCCGAGGCACCCCGGTGGGCGAGGACGACCGGTGCGGCCCGCTTCATGTCCGTGGTCCGGGCGCCGACGGTCCGGATGCCCGTGCCCGTGTGTCCGGCTGTGGCCCGGCCCGTCGTCTGCGTGTCGGTGGTCGACATCAGCAACGCTCCGGCACCCATGAGAGCGGCGGCTGCGACGGCGGCGGTGGCGGTGCGTGCGTACACGTGTACTCCTTGCGTCAGAGTTACGGACGGGCCGAGAGCGGCAGCCACCGCCCGAAAAAGGACAGGCGAAGGATGGCCACCACGTGAACGCCGCTGCTGAGACCGGGTCACGGGCCGATTTCCTTGTCGATAAAATGCGGCTCATCTGTTTGTCTGCCGGGCCTCGCGCCTTAGGGTCACCCCGAACCCGGGCTTCCGCGAAGGGCGTACGAGCATGCAGGGCACGATCGACGGTTTCAGCTATGGAGCGGTGACGCCCGTCGCGGCCTTCCTCATGGCCTGCCTGGGCGCGGCCCTCGGGTTGCGCTGCACGACCCGTTCGGTGCGCACCGGACGCTCCTTCAGGGCCGGCTGGCTGGCCCTCGGCGCGACCTCCATCGGCTCCGGCATATGGACGATGCACTTCATCGCGATGACGGGCTTCTCCGTCGAAGGGATCGCCATCGGCTATGACAAGCCGATCACCTTCGCCAGCCTCGCGGTCGCGATCGGCATGGTCGCCATCGGCATCTTCATCGTCGGGTACCGGGGCGCCACCCGTATGGCACTGGTGACGGGTGGCACGATCACCGGGCTGGGGGTGGCCACCATGCACTACCTGGGCATGGCCGGAATGCGTCTCGAAGGGCAGTTCGAGTACGACACGGTCACCGTGGCCCTCTCCGTCGTCATCGCCGTGGTGGCCGCCACGACCGCGCTCTGGGCAGCCGTCTCCATCCACGGCTTCCTGTCCAGCCTCGGCGCCGCCGTCGTGATGGGCGTCGCGGTGAGCGGCATGCACTACACGGGCATGGCCGCGCTCAGCGTCCATCTGCACCCCGGCGCTCTCGACGGCACCGCTTCGGCCGAGGGGCAGGGCGCCCCCCTCGTCCCCCTGCTGATCGGCCCCGGCTGCTTCCTGTTCCTGGCCGCGGTGGTCGTGATGTTCGACCCCCTGATGGTGATGGGCACCCCGGACGGGGACGACCCCGGGGCCGCGAGCGGGGCCGGACGCCCTATCGGGATCCCGGCCCAACGGCACGTCCCGCGGTTCGGTACACACGCCGATCCGGCGTCGTTCCATTCCCGGCCGCGCGATCCCGCGCCGCCGTCGGAACGGTGACCCCGCCCCGGCACGACGGCTGACCCGGCCCGGTTGTCAGTGGGGGGCCGTACGGTGGTTGCATGCGGCCCGTTTCGAAGATCGAACGTTCGGTGGCGCCTTTCGAGGTCGTCAGTCCCTACCAGCCCAGCGGCGACCAGCCCGCGGCCATCGCCGAGCTGGAGCGACGCATCCGCGCGGACGAGAAGGATGTCGTCCTGCTCGGTGCGACCGGCACCGGCAAGTCGGCGACCACCGCCTGGATGATCGAGAAGCTGCAGCGCCCCACCCTCGTCATGGCGCCGAACAAAACGCTCGCGGCCCAGCTGGCGAACGAGTTCCGCGAGCTGCTGCCCAACAACGCCGTCGAGTACTTCGTCTCGTACTACGACTACTACCAGCCCGAGGCGTACGTCCCGCAGTCGGACACCTATATCGAGAAGGACTCCTCGATCAACGAGGAGGTCGAGCGGCTGCGTCACTCCGCGACGAATTCGCTGCTCACCCGGCGCGATGTCGTCGTGGTCGCCTCCGTCTCCTGCATCTACGGCCTGGGTACGCCCCAGGAGTACGTGGACCGGATGGTCCAGCTCAAGGTCGGCGACGAGATCGACCGCGACCAGCTGCTGCGCCGCTTCGTCGAGATCCAGTACACCCGCAACGACCTCGCGTTCACCCGCGGCACCTTCCGGGTGCGCGGCGACACCATCGAGATCTTCCCGGTCTACGAGGAGCTCGCCGTCCGCATCGAGATGTTCGGCGACGAGATCGAGGCGCTCTCCACCCTCCACCCGCTCACCGGCGAGGTCATCAGCGAGGACCAGTCCCTCCACGTCTTCCCCGCCAGTCACTACGTCGCGGGCCCCGAGCGCATGGAGAAGGCGGTCAACGGCATCGAGCGGGAGCTGGAACAGCGCCTCGCCGAGCTGGAGAAGCAGGGCAAGATGCTGGAGGCCCAGCGGCTGCGGATGCGCACCACGTACGACATCGAGATGCTCCGGCAGATCGGCACCTGCTCCGGTGTCGAGAACTACTCGATGCACTTCGACGGCCGCTCACCCGGCACCGCCCCCAACACCCTCCTCGACTACTTCCCCGAGGACTTCCTCCTCGTCCTCGACGAGTCGCACGTCACCGTGCCGCAGATCGGCGCGATGTACGAGGGCGACGCCTCCCGTAAGCGCACTCTCGTCGACCACGGCTTCCGGCTCCCCTCCGCGCTGGACAACCGCCCGCTGAAATGGGAGGAGTTCCTCGGTCGGATCGACCAGACCGTCTATCTCTCCGCCACGCCGGGAAAGTACGAGCTGTCCAGGGGCGACGGCTTCGTGGAGCAGATCATCCGTCCCACCGGCCTCGTCGACCCGGAGGTCGTGGTCAAGCCCACCGAGGGCCAGATCGACGATCTGGTGCACGAGATCCGCAAGCGCGCGGAGAAGGACGAGCGGGTCCTGGTCACCACTCTCACCAAGAAGATGGCCGAGGATCTCACCGACTACTTCCTGGAGCTCGGCATCCAGGTCCGCTATCTGCACAGCGACGTCGACACCCTGCGCCGTATCGAGCTGCTGCGGGAGCTGCGCTCCGGCGAGTACGACGTACTGGTCGGCATCAACCTCCTGCGTGAGGGCCTGGACCTGCCGGAGGTGTCGCTCGTCGCCATCCTCGACGCGGACAAGCAGGGCTTCCTGCGCTCCGGGACGTCCCTGATCCAGACCATCGGGCGTGCCGCCCGAAACGTGTCGGGGCAGGTCCATATGTACGCGGACAAGATCACCCCGGCGATGGCACAGGCCATCGACGAGACCAACCGCCGTCGCGAGAAGCAGATCGCCTACAACACCGAGCGCGGTCTCGATCCGCAGCCGCTGCGCAAGAAGATCAACGACATCGTCGCGACGATCGCCCGCGAGGAGGTCGACACCGAGCAGCTGCTCGGCACCGGCTACCGCCAGGGGAAGGGGACCAAGGCCCCCGTTCCCACGCTGGGCGCGAAGACGGCCGGAGCCAAGAAGACCGGGGGCGCCGTGGTCACCGACCGGCCCGCCACCGAACTCGCCGGGATCATCGAGGAGATGACCGACCGGATGCGGGCAGCCGCCGCGGACCTGCAGTTCGAGGTGGCGGCCCGACTGCGTGACGAGGTCGGTGAGTTGAAGAAGGAGCTGCGGCAGATGCGCGAGGCGGGCCTCGCCTGATCCCGCCGCGTCCTGTGTGTTGCAGGACCGACACAAAAACGCCCCGAGCGGCCGCGTTTGCGGCGTGACTGCGTAGGGTGCTGGAAAACCGCGCACGGACAGTCGCGGGGCAAGCGGAGAGGGGACAGCGCGTGACGGTCAATATGACCAAGGGTCAGGCCATCAGCCTGCAGAAGAACGACGGGGGGACCCTGACCGCGGTACGGATGGGGCTCGGCTGGCAGGCGGCGCCGCGCCGGGGTCTGTTCGGTTCGCGTACGCGGGAGATCGACCTCGACGCGTCGGCGGTGCTGTTCGCCGACAAGCAGCCGGTCGACGTGGTCTTCTTCCGTCACCTCGTCAGTGACGACGGCTCGGTCAAGCACACCGGCGACAACCTGGTCGGCGGCGCCGGTTCGGGCGGGGACGACGAGGCGATCCTCGTCGATCTGCAGCGGGTGCCGGTCCACATCGACCAGATCGTCTTCACGGTGAACTCCTTCACCGGCCAGACGTTCCAGGAGGTGCAGAACGCCTTCTGCCGCATCGTCGACGAGACCAACGGCGAGGAGCTCGCCCGCTACACGCTGGACGGCGGCGGGCAGTACACCGCCCAGATCATGGCGAAGGTGCACCGCTCGGGGAACGGCTGGCAGATGACCGCCCTCGGCAACCCGGCCAACGGCCGCACCTTCCAGGACCTGATGCCGGCGATCCTGCCGCACCTGTAGGCACGGCCGGACCGACCGGTCCACATCGGTACGCGCAGCTCCCGGCGACATCGGCCGCCGGGAGCTGCATCACATGGCACCGCGCCGCACCACACGGCGGCGACTCATCGAGGGGACAGAGCAATGACGGCCGAGCTGGTCCGGGGGCAGAACCACACCTTGCCCCAGACCCGTCTGGAGATCCGGGTATCGGCCGGCACGCCCGTCGTGGCCGGTGCCACGCTCGGCGACGAGGACGGCACCGTGCACGGCACCGAGTGGATCGCGCACCCGGGGTCGCCCCAGTTGCCCGGACTGGAAGTGTCCAGGCAGGCGGCGGCCGACCACCGGCTCGCCGTGGACCTCGACGCCCTGTCCCCTTCGGTGCACCGGGTCACCGTGCTGCTGGCCCTGCCCACGGGCGTCGGCGGCCCGACCCGGTTCGGCGCGGTCGCCGCGCCGTTCGTCGCCGTCACCGGCCTCGAAGGCGCCGAGATCGCCACCTTCACCCTCACCGGCCTGGACACCGAATCCGCGGTCACCGTACTGGAGCTCTATCGCCGCCAGGGCGCCTGGAAGGTCCGCGCCGTCGGTCAGGGCTACGCGGGCGGCCTCGCCGCCATGCTCGCCGACCAGGGCCTGGCCCAGGCGGCCGAGCTGGCCCGCTCGATCCAGGACGCGGTTGCTCAGGGGATGGCCCGCTCGGTCGCCCCGCCCTCGCCGCGCACCCCGGACGGAGACCGGGTCGGCCACGGCAGGGGCCCCGTACGGCCCTCGGACGGCCGCATGCCCCCCGTCGCACCGCCGACGGCCACGCAGCCCCCCGAGCCGCTCACCGAGCCCACCACCCCGCCGCCCACGGCCGCGACGGGCGGCCCCATCGACTACACGCATCCGCGCCGCCAGACCTCCGCGCCCCCGCCGCCCCCGCCCACCGCGCCGCCCGCCGAGCCGGGCCGCCCCGCCCGACCCGTCGCTGGAGACGCGACCGGCTGGTCCATGGAGGAGCGCCTCTACAACCAGATCTGGGGCATGTTCGAAGACCTGGCCCGCACCACCGCCGCGTACCGCAGCGCCGTCGAATTCGCCGAGTCCCGCATGGACCAGGAGCTCGACCGGACCCTGTCCGATCCGCGCAACCGGATCGGCGGCGCCGGCGACCGGGCCCGCGAGCAGGCCCGTGCCAAGCGCGACGAGCTGACGGCGCGGGCCCGCGAGGTCCTCGACCGGGACCTCGCCCAGCTTGCCGCCGAGTCCGCCGTGGTCGAACCCGCCCTCCCCGCCGCGTTCGCGGGTTGGGACAACCCCGTCTGGCACGCCTACCACGTCCCGATGGAGATCCCCATGGCGCTGCGCATCGGCGACCTCCATCTGCCCGAGAACACCGAGCTGCGCATCCCGTTGCTGGTCCGGCTCCCTCTGGAGCGCGGGCTCTGGGTCGACAGCAGCCGCACGGCGTCCGAGGCCGCGTCCCTCATGGACAGCGCCCGACTGCGCCACCTGGCCATGGAGAACGCGGTCGCGCACGCGGCCCGGCTGCTGGCCGTGTACCCGGCCGACGAGTTCTCCGTCCATGTCATCGACCCCGCGGGTGCGGCGGCAGGAGCCCTCGCGCCCCTGGTCGGATCGGGGGCCCTCGCCGGGCCACCCGCCACCGGAGCCGGGGGAGTGGCCTCGGTCCTCGCCCAGCTCACCCGGCGCGTCGACCTGGTGCAGATGGCGATCCGGGCCGGAGCCGCCGATTCGCTGCCGTCGGACCTGGACCTGGGTCAGCAGCTGCTGATCGTCAACGACTTCCCCCATGGATTCGACGACCGGTCCGTCACCCAGCTGCGCTACCTGGCCGACGAGGGGCCCTCGGTCGGCGTCCATCTTCTGATGGTCGCGGACCGGGCGGACGCCAGTGCGTACGGGCCGGTGCTCGACCCCCTGTGGCGCTCGCTGCTCCGGATCACGCCGGTCGCGGACGACCACCTGGCAGATCCCTGGGTGGGTCACGCCTGGACATACGAGCCGCTGAGGACGCCGTCCGGAAGCCGGGTCCTCGAACAGGTCCTCGCAAGGGTGGCCGCGGCCCGGCGCCTTTGAGTAGCTGCCGCCTGTACCTCATCGCCCCTAACCTGCTCTTTTGAAAGATCTTTACCCTTCCCTTTACCTTTCCTTGGTGTTGCCTGTACTGTTCTTTGGGCGGAGGGGAGTACTCCCATACGCGGCGTGCCCGTCAATACGGACCGTGACCGGTCCCGGGGCGCCGGCCCGTGGTGCGCAGCCCGCGCGCCCGGGTGGAAGAGACCTCCGGCAGCGACGACGCTGATCAGTAGCCGTAGCGAACTGCCGGAGGCGCAGTGGACGTTTCATGGACCCTTTGGGTGCTGACCATTCTCGGTCTGTCAGCCCTTGTCGCCGTCGACTTCTTCATCGGGCGCAAGCCCCATGACGTGACGACCAAGGAAGCCGGGATCTGGACGATCGTCTGGATCGCGCTGGCCGTACTCTTCGGACTCGGCCTGCTGGTCTTCGGCGGGAGCCAGGCTTCGGGCGAGTTCTTCGCCGGCTTCATCACCGAGAAGTCGCTCAGTGTCGACAACCTCTTCGTCTTCGTCCTGATCATGGCGAAGTTCTCGGTCCCCTCCCACCTCCAGCAACGGGTGCTGCTCGTCGGTGTGCTGATCGCGCTGGTGCTGCGAGCGGTCTTCATCGCCGCCGGCGCGGCCGTCATCGCCAACTTCTCGTGGGTCTTCTACATCTTCGGCGCGTTCCTGATCTACACCGCCTGGAAGCTCATCCAGGAGGCGCGGGCCGACGAGGAAGAGGAGGAGTTCGAGGAGAACCGCCTTCTCAAGACGATCGAGCGCCGCTTCGGCGTCGCCGACCGGTACCACGGCACCAAGCTCTTCATCCGTAACAACGGCAAGCGTGTCCTGACGCCGCTGATGGTCGTCATGCTCGCCATCGGTACGACCGATGTGCTGTTCGCGCTGGACTCCATCCCCGCGATCTTCGGCCTGACCCAGGACCCGTACATCGTCTTCACCGCCAACGCCTTCGCCCTGATGGGGCTGCGGCAGCTGTACTTCCTGATCGGCGGTCTGCTGAAGAAGCTGGTCCACCTCAGCTACGGCCTCTCGGTCATCCTCGGCTTCATCGGCGTGAAGCTGGTGCTGCACGCACTGCACGAGTCCGGAGTGCACGTTCCCGAGATCTCCATCCCGGTCTCGCTCGGCGTCATCTGCGGCGTGCTGGTGATCACCACGATCACCAGTCTCGTCGCCAACAAGAAGCGGGAGCGGGCCGAGGCGGCCGCGGAAGCGGACAGATCCGCGGACCAGGGTTCCAGCATCGACGCCTGACCGGGGCGGACGGCCCGGCGGCTGTCCGGCCGGGCAGGAACCGGCACCGGCCGGGACGGGCGACCACGCGTCGCCCGTCCCGGCCGGTGCTCGTACGGGTGGAGAGCCCCTGCTCCGGGGCGGCGGTCCATCGGCGGCGCTCAACTCCCGCGCGGGCCCGGTGGCCGCGGTGCGGCTGCCGTCACCAGCCGCGGGCGCGCCACTGCGGCAGCTGCGGACGCTCGTCGCCGAGCGTGGTGTCGTGACCGTGGCCCGGATAGACCCAGGTCTCGTCGGGCAGCTGGTCGAAGAGCTTGGTCTCCACATCGTGGAGCAGGCTCGCGAAGGCCTCGGGATCCTGGTGCGTGTTGCCGACTCCACCCGGGAAGAGGCAGTCCCCGGTGAACAGGTGCGGAGCGCCGTGCGGGTCGTCGTAGACCAGCGCGATGGAGCCCGGGGTGTGGCCGACGAGGTGACGGGCGGTCAGGCGGACCCGGCCCACCTGGATCGTGTCGTCGTCGTCGACCAGGACATCGGTCGGGACCGGGATGCCCTGCGCGTCGTACCGCCCGGCGTACGTACGCGCGCCGGTGGCGGCCACCACCTCGCCCAGCGCCTGCCAGTGGTCGCCGTGCCGGTGGGTGGTGACGACGGAGGCGATGCCGTCGTCACCGATCAGCCGGAGCAGGGTCCCGGCCTCGTTGGCCGCGTCGATCAGGAGCTGCTCGCCGGTGGCCCGGCAGCGCAGCAGATAGGCGTTGTTTTCCATCGGGCCGACGGCGACCTTCGAGATCATCAGATCCGTCAACTCGTGTACATCCGCACGACCGCCGACCTTGACCGCTCCGCTGTACGTCATGTGTTTCAGCCTATAGCGGGGGCAGTGCGGGGAGGGGGCCGCCTTCGACGGTCAGTGCCGACCCGTCGCGACGCCCGCAGAGCCAGCCGAGCAGCTCGGGGGCCGTACCACGGACCGAGACGGGACCGCCCTCCGCGCCGCCGCCCGTCGTCCACACCCGGCCCTTGTCGTCGGCCACGGCCGTGGACATGACAGCGGGGTGACCGCCGAACCGCTCGGCGAGGAAGTCGATCTCCCGGGCGACGAACTCGTCGGGGAGATCCTCCAGCTCGTAGCCGATGTCCAGGTCGACATGGTGCAGCTCGACCTCGATGCGGCGGCGGAAGGGGACCCGGGAGGCCGAGTCGGTCACACCGTTGCGCAGCGTGACCGTGCGGGACCAGTCGGCCGGGGCCGAAGCGGCGGCCGCGAAGCGGGCCGCGCTCTCGGCCAGGTCGGCCAGCTGTCCGGCCTTCGGCCGGGTCGCGTCGCGCTCGATGTCGCGGTCGCGGGTTTCGCTGTCTGCGTACATGGGCCGGCCCTGGAGAACATTTACGAGCGCGTCGGCGTTACGAGAGAGGTGCGCAACGACATGGCCCCGGCTCCAGCCCAGCAGACGCGAGGGCTGGGCAAGCGAGGCGTCGTCCGATTTCCCTGTGGCGCTGAGCAGTCGATCAGTCGCTTCACGTAGGGCTTCCAGGTCGTGCGCGTGATCAATCATGAGGCTGAGCCTAGCCTCGCCACTCATTCGGGTGAAGGAGTCCACGGGCGTCCGTAAATCGAATGTGCGTGCTATACGCTCGGAGTCGAAAGCTTCGTACATCGCTGTGGCGCCCCCCATACCCTGGGACAGGGGCTCAGTTCCCCCATTTCTCTCTAGAAAGGTGCGGACCGGCGTGGCCGACCGTCTCATCGTCCGTGGCGCTCGCGAGCACAACCTCAAGAACGTCTCGCTCGACCTCCCCCGCGACTCCCTCATCGTCTTCACCGGGCTTTCCGGGTCGGGCAAGTCGTCTCTCGCGTTCGACACGATCTTCGCCGAGGGGCAGCGGCGCTACGTGGAGTCCCTCTCCTCGTACGCCCGCCAGTTCCTCGGCCAGATGGACAAGCCGGACGTCGACTTCATCGAAGGCCTCTCGCCCGCCGTCTCCATCGACCAGAAGTCGACCTCGCGCAACCCGCGCTCGACGGTCGGTACCATCACCGAGGTCTACGACTACCTCCGGCTGCTCTTCGCCCGGATCGGTAAGCCGCACTGCCCCGAGTGCGGACGGCCCATCTCGCGCCAGTCTCCGCAGGCCATCGTCGACAAGGTGCTCGGGCTGCCCGAGGGCAGCCGTTTCCAGGTGCTCGCGCCACTGGTGCGCGAGCGCAAGGGCGAGTTCGTCGATCTCTTCGCCGATCTGCAGACCAAGGGCTACAGCCGGGCCAGGGTCGACGGCGAGACCATCCAGCTCTCCGAGCCGCCCAGGCTGAAGAAGCAGGAGAAGCACACCATCGAGGTGGTCATCGACCGTCTCACGGTGAAGGACAGTGCCAAGCGTCGGCTGACCGACTCGGTCGAGACCGCGCTCGGGCTCTCCGGCGGCATGGTCGTGCTCGACTTCGTCGACCTCCCCGAGGACGACCCCGAGCGTGAGCGGATGTACTCCGAGCACCTCTACTGCCCGTACGACGACCTGTCCTTCGAAGAGCTGGAGCCGCGTTCCTTCTCCTTCAACTCACCCTTCGGCGCCTGCCCCGACTGCACGGGCATCGGCACGCGGATGGAGGTCGACCCGGAGCTGATCGTCCCTGACGAGGAGAGGTCGCTCGACGAGGGCGCGATCCACCCCTGGTCGCACGGCCACACCAAGGAGTACTTCGGCCGGCTGATCGGCGCGCTCGCCGAGGCGCTCGGATTCCGTACGGACATCCCGTGGGCCGGACTGCCGCAGCGTGCCAAGAAGGCCCTGCTCTTCGGCCACAAGATCCAGACCGAGGTCCGCTACCGCAACCGTTACGGGCGCGAGCGCGCCTACACCACACCCGCCTTCGAGGGCGCGGTCCAGTTCGTCAAGCGGCGGCACTCCGAGGCCGAGAGCGACTCCAGCCGGGAGCGCTTCGAGGGCTACATGCGTGAGGTGCCCTGCCCGACCTGTGAGGGCACCAGGCTCAAGCCCATCGTCCTCGCGGTGACGGTGATGGAGAAGTCCATCGCCGAGGTCTCCGCGATGTCGATCAGCGAGTGCGCCGAATTCCTCGGCCGGATGAAGCTGAACGCCCGCGACAAGAAGATCGCCGAGCGGGTGCTGAAGGAGGTCAACGAGCGGCTGAGGTTCCTGGTCGACGTCGGCCTCGACTACCTCTCGCTGAACCGTGCGGCAGGCACCCTGTCCGGCGGTGAGGCCCAGCGCATCCGGCTGGCCACCCAGATCGGCTCCGGCCTGGTCGGCGTGCTGTACGTGCTGGACGAACCGTCCATCGGCCTGCACCAGCGGGACAACCACCGGCTGATCGAGACCCTGGTCCGGCTCCGTGACATGGGCAACACGCTCATCGTGGTCGAGCACGACGAGGACACCATCAAGGTCGCCGACTGGGTCGTCGACATCGGCCCCGGCGCCGGTGAGCACGGCGGGAAGGTGGTCCACTCCGGATCGCTCAAGGAGCTGCTGGGCAACGACGATTCGATCACCGGTCAGTACCTGAACGGCAAGAAGTCGATCACGATGCCCGACATCCGGCGCCCCGTCGACCCGGCGCGCAGGCTCACGGTGCACGGCGCCCGCGAGAACAACCTCCAGGACATCGACGTCTCCTTCCCGCTCGGCGTGCTCACGGCCGTCACGGGCGTCTCCGGTTCGGGTAAGTCGACGCTGGTCAACGACATCCTCTACACCCACTTGGCCCGCGAGCTGAACGGCGCGAAGTCGGTCCCCGGGCGGCACACCCGGGTCGACGGGGACGACCAGGTCGACAAGGTGGTCCACGTCGACCAGTCGCCCATCGGCCGTACGCCCCGGTCCAACCCGGCCACGTACACCGGTGTCTTCGACCACGTCCGCAAGCTGTTCGCGGAGACGATGGAGGCGAAGGTGCGCGGCTATCTGCCGGGCCGCTTCTCCTTCAACGTCAAGGGCGGTCGCTGCGAGAACTGCTCCGGCGACGGCACGATCAAGATCGAGATGAACTTCCTGCCGGACGTGTACGTCCCGTGTGAGGTCTGCCACGGAGCGCGTTACAACCGCGAGACGCTGGAGGTCCATTACAAGGGCAAGTCCATCGCCGAGGTGCTGGACATGCCGATCGAGGAGGGCCTGGAGTTCTTCGAGGCCGTCCCGACGATCGCCCGTCACCTCCGTACATTGCACGAGGTCGGCCTCGGATACGTCAGGCTCGGCCAGTCCGCGCCGACGCTCTCCGGCGGGGAGGCGCAGCGGGTCAAGCTCGCGAGCGAGCTGCAGAAGCGCTCCACCGGCCGCACGGTCTACGTACTGGACGAGCCGACGACGGGTCTGCACTTCGAGGACATCAGCAAGCTCATCAAGGTGCTCTCCGGGCTGGTCGACAAGGGCAACTCGGTGATCGTCATCGAGCACAACCTCGATGTGATCAAGACCGCGGACTGGGTCATCGACATGGGCCCCGAAGGGGGCAACGGCGGCGGCCTGGTCGTCGCCGAGGGAACGCCGGAGCAGGTCGCCGGGGTTCCGGCCAGCCACACCGGCAAGTTCCTCACGGACATCCTGGACCCGGACCGGGTGAGCGAGGCCGCGGTGCCCGCGGCCCGCAAGCCGGTGCGGAACGTGGTGGCGAAGAAGGCCGTCGCCGCGAAGTCGGCCCCGACCAGGAAGACGGCCACGGCCAGGACGAGCGCGGGTCAGGCCGCCAAGTCCGCCACGGCCAGGACCGCCAAGACGGCAGCGGCGAAGAAGCCCGTGGCGAAGAAGACGACGCGCACGCGCAAGGCCTGAGGTCCGCGTACGGCGGCGGCCCCGGATCCAGGGGCCGCCGCTTTCGTCGACACGGGGGGTGCCTCGGCGGGGCCCGTTGTCGCGGCCGAGTGCCCCACACCCTCCTGACCAGCAACGACCGGTCCGGGGTGGCCCGGCCGACGGGGCCCTGGTCTCCGCCGGTATCGTCGGTTCTGTCACCGATGGCTCTGATACTCGCGGTACCTCCGGTATTCGCGGTGCCTCAGTCGCCCGCGGTAACTCTCTGCACCCTGCACCCTCTGACCAGTGGAGACCGCATGCCCGGCCAGCCCGCCGCCCGCCGTACCGTGCTGAAGGGCGCCGCGCTCGCCGGCGCCGCCGGGCTGGGAGCGGCCGCCTGCTCGACCCAGTCGAAGCTCGGCCACGCGGAGACGCCGACACCGACCGCGCCCGTCGAACTCGGCACCCCGGAAGAGGTCCCGGTCGGCGGATCCAAGCTCTACCGGGACCAGCGGGTCATCGTCAGCTGCTCGGCCAAGGGCCAGTACAAGGCGTTCAGCGCCCAGTGCACCCACGCGGGCTGCCTGCTGAACAAGATCGAGGACAACGTGGGGGAGTGCCCCTGCCACGGCAGCCACTTCGACACGACGACCGGTCAGGCGCTGCACGGCCCGGCGACCGCCCCGCTGCCCGCGGTCCCGGTCCGGCTGGAGGGCGGAAAGCTCATCGCGGGCCCCGAGGCCTGACCCCTGTCGCGAACGGATTCACTCCCAGTCCCAGTCGATGCCGACCAGGCCGGGCCGTACCCCCTGCTCCACCAGGTGAACGGTCCGGTGCCGGCCGGTGAGAGTGAGATCCGTACGGGCACCGCGCGGCGCGCCGGCCGACACCTGGGCGAAGCTCCGGCACCGCACCGGCAGCGCGGCCTCGTCGAATGCCACCTGCAGCACGTACTGTCCGCCGCCGAAGCTGAAGCCGCGAACGTACTCGCCGCACGACCCTCCCGTGGCGTCGTCGAAGCCGTAGCCGAAGAGGTACGTGTCACCCGCCCTCAGCCGGGTGTCGAAGAGCAGCTCCGCGACGAGCACCCCCGTCTCCCGGTCCCAGCGCACCCGCCCCGTCCGGCAGTTCTCCCGGGCCGACACCTCCACCCGCGCCGGATCGCAGCCCGGATCGCCCCGGTGGACGGCGAGATAGCGGTCGATGCCGTCCCGGTGCGCGCGCACCACATGCTGCGACTCCCGCCGCCGCAGCTCCCGGCCGGGCCCGATCCACACCCGCTCGTGATGCCCCACCGTGTGCAGCCCGCCGTCCACCGGTGATCCCATCGTGGCGAGCAGCCGCTCCACTGCGCCGGACGCCTGCATCAGGGAACGGTACGACCGCGCCGCCGGCCGGTCGGCGTCCACGCGCCCGCTCCCCAGCAGTCGCAGCAGCGAGTTCCCCGGCAGTTCCAGCACCTCCTCCAGCGCCTTCACGGCCCGCAGCGACTCGGCACGCTGCGGGCGCCTGGCCCCCTGCTGCCAGTAACTCAGGCTGGTCACGCCGACCTTGATCCCACGGTGTGCGAGATGGTGCTGCACCCGCTGGAGCGGCAGCCCGCGCACCGCGAGCGCGGTGCGCAGCGCCAGATGGAACGGGCCGGTGTGCAGCACCTGCGCCAGTTCGGCCTCGGTGTGCTGCATGAGGTCCTCCAGGTGAACGTTCACGACGCGGGGTGGGGAGACCGGTTCGGTGCGGGGTGGTGCCGCAGGTGGCCGGGGGAGATCCGTTCACGTATCCGCCACGCCGTTCACACCGCGATGTTCCCCCGCATTGAAGCGTGTTGACCCGTCCCCGACAACGGTTGATGCTCCTCGAACAGCGTCCGGACGCGCTCCTGCGATCACACACCCCCCGCATTGGGAGGAACGCCATGCGCAACCGAAGAATCCGACCGGGACGACTCCCGATCACGGCCGTCCTCGCAGCCGTCCTGCTCGCCGTACCGACGGCGACCGCCTCGGCGGAGCAGACCCCCACCACGACCCCCTCGGCGGCACGGCGCACCACCGCCGTCGGCAGCGGCATCGCCGCCACCCAGCGTCTGAACATCACGATGCAGGCGCAGCAGAAGACCAACTGGTGCTGGGCGGCGTCCGGCAACACCATCGCCACCTGGTTCGGCCGCAACTACTCGCAGAACCAGTTCTGCAACGCCGCGTTCGGACGTGCCCAGGGCTACGACTGCCCCAACTCGCAGGCCTCGCTGGGCAATGTCCAGAACGGACTCGACTGGGCCGGGATCAACCCCGGTTCGTACGTCACCGGCTGGCTGCGCTACCCCACCGTCCAGGCCGAGATCGCCGCGGGACGCCCCGTCGAGACCCGCATCCAGTGGTCTTCGGGCGGCGGTCACATGCATGTCCTGTACGGGTACGACGACGCGAACAGCTGGGTCTACTGGGGCGATCCCTGGCCCTCCAGCAACCGTTACAACTGGGCCTCGCACGCCTGGTACGTGAGCAACGACGAGTTCTCCTGGACCCATTCGCTCTACCGGATCGGAGCGTGACGAAGTGATCTCCAGGACCACACGCACCGCCCGGTCCGTGGCCGCCGCCATAGCCGCCACCGGCGTTCTGACCGGCGCCGCCCTGCTCACCGTCACGGCTCCGCAGGCGGCCGCCGACACCGGCCTCGCTGCCGATCCGGCCGCCCTGAGCGCCGCCCGCCGAGCGGCCACCGCCCCCGCGACCCTGGACACTCTGTCCCGGTTCTTCGCCCTCGAGGGCGCGATCACCCGGTCGGCGGCCGCACCGCGCATCGAGGGGCCCGCCGTCCCGGTGCGCAGCCTCGCTCCGGACTTCGTCGCCGGGAAACCGGGAGCGCCCGTCGCCCGGCTGGACTACCTCGCCACCACGGCCGTCTCCTCGGACGGCCAGAAGGCGTCCCTGTGGACCCTTCCGACGGAAGGGAAGGACGGCGCCTGGCAGGTGGTGAACATCGCCAGCGGCGACGACGAGACGAGGTACGCCGCAGCGGGCGCCCGCAAGCTCCCCGGCGGGACGGTGTTCCACGAGCCGCAGACGGACGCCTGGTACGTCCAGAAGGGGTCCAGGGTGCTCCCCCTGGACGAGGACGCGGTCCGCGCGGTCGGTGCCCGCGGCACCACCCTGGCCGTCTACCGCGCCCGGGTGCAGCGGGCCTACGGTGACAAGCTCCCCGGCTCCGGTTACGCCCGCTCCGGCAAGGCGGGCGGCTACGGACCGTCCGCCACTGCCTCAGGCCCCCGGCAGGGCGCCGGAGGGGACCGCCGGGTGGCTGCCGCGGGCGCGGCCTCCGACACGGCCCTGACCGCCACGTCGGCCGCCGCCGGAACGGGCGTCCTCGCCGTGCTCGCCCTCGGCGGCATCACGGCCCTGCGCAACCGCCGCCGGACGGCCCCGTGACCGGCGACCGCACCCCCTGACCCGTGCTCCGCGGCGCGCTCCCCGGTCCGCGCCCCGGAGCACGGGTCCACCGCCGACAGACCGCGCTGTCACTGCCCGCAAGTAGGGTGGGACACATGGCAGACCCCTCCAGCTACCGCCCCAAGCCGGGACAGATCCCCGACTCCCCGGGGGTCTACAAATTCCGCGACGAACACCGCCGGGTGATCTACGTCGGCAAGGCCAAGAACCTGCGCCAGCGCCTGGCCAACTACTTCCAGGACCTGGCCGCGCTCCACCCGCGTACGCGCACGATGGTCACCACGGCCGCCTCGGTGGAGTGGACCGTCGTCTCCACGGAGGTCGAGGCGCTCCAGCTGGAGTACTCCTGGATCAAGGAGTTCGACCCCCGGTTCAACGTCAAGTACCGCGACGACAAGAGCTATCCGTATCTGGCGGTGACGCTCAACGAGGAATTCCCGCGGGTCCAGGTCATGCGCGGAGCCAAGAAGAAGGGCGTGCGCTACTTCGGCCCCTACGGGCACGCCTGGGCGATCCGCGAGACGGTCGACCTGATGCTCCGGGTCTTCCCGGTGCGTACGTGTTCCGCAGGGGTCTTCAAGAACGCCGCCAGGACCGGCCGCCCGTGCCTTCTCGGCTACATCGGCAAGTGCTCGGCCCCTTGCGTGGGCCGGGTCACCCCCGAGGAGCACCGCGAACTGGCGGACGACTTCTGCGACTTCATGGCCGGTCGCACCGGTACGTACATCCGCCGCCTGGAGAAGGACATGTTGGCGGCGGCCGAGGAGATGGAGTACGAGCGGGCGGCCCGGCTCCGCGACGACGTGGAGGCCCTCAAGCGGGCCATGGAGAAGAGCGCCGTTGTCCTCGCCGACGCCACCGACGCCGACCTGATCGCGGTCGCCGAGGACGAGCTCGAAGCCGCCGTCCAGATCTTCCATGTCCGCGGTGGCCGGGTGCGCGGCCAGCGCGGCTGGGTCACCGACAAGGTCGAGAACGTCGACACCTCGGGCCTGGTCGAGCACGCCCTGCAACAGCTGTACGGCGAGGAGACGGGTGACTCCGTCCCCAAAGAGGTGCTCGTCCCGGCCCTCCCCGAGGACCCCGACTCGATCTCCCAGTGGCTCGCCCACCGCCGGGGCTCCCAGGTCAGCCTGCGCATCCCGCAGCGCGGTGACAAGAAGGACCTGATGGCGACGGTCCAGCGCAATGCCCAGCAGGCCCTGGGGCTGCACAAGACCAAGCGCGCCTCGGACCTGACGACCCGCTCCCGCGCCCTGGAGGAGATCGCCGAGGCGCTCGGCCTCGACACGGCCCCGCTGCGCATCGAGTGCTTCGACATCTCCCACCTCCAGGGCGACGACGTGGTCGCGTCCATGGTCGTCTTCGAGGACGGGCTGGCCCGCAAGAGCGAGTACCGCCGCTTCCAGATCAAGGGCTTCGAGGGCCAGGACGACGTCCGGTCGATGCACGAGGTGATCGGCCGCCGTTTCAAGCGGTACCTCCAGGAGAAGGAGCGGACGGGGGAGTGGGAGGAGACCCCCGCTCCCACCGGTCCCGTCCCTGCATCGCAGACCGCCCCGGCCGGCAGCGACACCGTCGCCCTCACGGGCGCCGCACGGGGCACGGACACGGCTCTCCTCCCTGTCGTCGCCCCCGGCGACGGCATCTCTCCCGACCAGGGGACCGCACCCACCGGGCAGACCGTCCCCGGACCGGGTACGGGCCCTGTCCCGGAAAGTGCTTCGGACCCGGACACCGAGCCCCGTGAGGACGACGGCCGGCCCAAGCGGTTCGCGTATCCGCCGCAGCTCGTCGTGGTCGACGGCGGCCAGCCGCAGGTCGCCGCGGCCAAGCGGGCCCTCGACGAGCTGGGGATCGACGACATCGCCGTCTGCGGCCTCGCCAAGCGCCTCGAAGAGGTCTGGCTGCCCGAGGACGACGACCCCGTTGTCCTGCCCCGCTCCAGCGAGGGCCTCTACCTCCTCCAGCGCGTCCGTGACGAGGCCCACCGTTTCGCGATCACGTATCAGCGCGCCAAGCGGGCCAAGCGCATCCGTTCCAGCCCCCTGGACGCGGTCGCAGGCCTCGGCGAGACCCGGAAACAGGCGTTGATCAAGCATTTCGGCTCCGTGAAGAAGCTGAGGCAGGCGACAATCGACGAGATTTGCGAGGTTCCGGGGATAGGCCGCAGAACGGCGGAATCAGTGGCTGTCGCCCTGGCCTCGGCCGCCCCGGCCACGCCCGCCGTGAACACGGCGACAGGAGAGATCATTGAAGAGGACGACGGGGGCAGCACGACATGACTGAGCACGAGCACGAGCACGAACACGAAGTCGAGCACGAACACGAAGTCGAGCAGGACAGCACCGACCGAACAGACGGAGCAGGACACGTGAGTACGGGCACCACCACCGACACGGGTGACGGGAACGCGGCCATCCCCGAGCTGGTGATCATCTCCGGGATGTCGGGCGCCGGGCGCAGCACCGCGGCCAAGTGTCTGGAGGACCTCGGCTGGTTCGTCGTCGACAACCTGCCACCCGCCCTGATCCCCACCATGGTCGAGCTCGGCGCCCGCTCGCAGGGCAACGTGGCCCGTATCGCCGTCGTCGTCGACGTACGCGGCCGCCGCTTCTTCGACAACCTCCGTGACTCCCTCGCCGACCTGGAGGCCAAGCACGTCACCCGGCGGATCGTCTTCCTGGAGTCCTCCGACGACGCCCTGGTCCGCCGCTTCGAATCGGTCCGCCGCCCGCACCCGCTCCAGGGCGACGGCCGGATCGTCGACGGCATCGCCGCCGAGCGGGACCTGCTGCGCGAGCTGCGCGGCGACGCCGACCTGGTGATCGACACCTCCAGCCTCAATGTGCACGAACTGCGGGCCAAGATGGATGCCCAGTTCGCCGGCGACGAGGAGCCGGAGCTGCGCGCCACGGTGATGTCCTTCGGCTTCAAGTACGGCCTGCCGGTCGACGCCGACCTGGTGGTCGACTGCCGCTTCCTGCCCAACCCGCACTGGGTCCCCGAGCTGCGGCCGTTCACCGGGCTCAACGAAGAGGTCTCCGCCTACGTCTTCGACCAGCCCGGCGCCAAGGAATTCCTCAACCAGTACACGGAACTGCTCCAGCTCATCGCCGCCGGCTACCGCCGCGAGGGCAAGCGCTACGTGACGATCGCCGTCGGCTGCACGGGCGGCAAGCACCGCTCCGTGGCCATGTCGGAGAAGCTCGCGGCCAGGCTCGCGACCGAAGGCATCGAGACCGTCCTCGTCCACCGGGACATGGGGCGCGAGTGACCAGCCGTAATCTGCGCCTGCGGCGGCTGCGCAGAGCCGCCTCTGCGCTGCCCGGCCGCAAGCGCGGCGCGCAGCCCAAGGTCGTCGCGCTCGGCGGCGGCATGGGTCTGTCCGCGTCACTCGCCGCGCTGCGCCGGATCACCGGCGATCTCACAGCCGTGGTCACGGTCGCCGACGACGGCGGCTCCAGCGGCCGGCTCCGCGAGGAGCTCGGCGTCCTGCCGCCCGGCGACCTGCGCAAGGCGCTCGCCGCCCTGTGCGGTGACGACGACTGGGGCCAGACCTGGGCCCGGGTCATCCAGCACCGCTTCCAGTCCAAGGGCGATCTGCACGAGCACGCGGTGGGCAATCTGCTGATCGTCGCCCTGTGGGAGCAGCTCGGTGACCACGTGCAGGCCCTGGACCTGGTCGGCAAGCTCCTCGGGGCGCACGGCCGGGTGCTGCCCATGTCCGCCGTGCCGCTGGAGCTCCAGGCGCTCGTACGGGGCCACGACCCGGACCGACCGGACGACGTGGACACGGTGCGCGGCCAGGCCACCGTGGCGCTCACCCCGGGCGAGGTGCAGTCCGTCCATCTCGTCCCGCACGACCCGCCGGCCGTCCCCGAGGCAGTCGCCGCGGTCCTGGACGCCGACTGGGTGGTGCTCGGTCCGGGGTCCTGGTTCTCCTCCGTGATCCCCCATCTGCTCGTTCCGGAACTGCTCGACGCGCTCGTCGAGACCAAGGCCCGCAAAGTCCTCTCGCTCAACCTCGCACCGCAACCCGGCGAAACTGATGGCTTCTCTCCGCAGCGTCATTTGGAGGTTTTGGGACGACACGCCCCTAAACTCGCCATGGACGTGGTGCTGGCCGACGAAGCCGCCGTGCCCGATCGTGAGTCCCTCGCCGACGCCGCCAAGCGGCTCGGCGCCGCGGTCGAGCTGGCGCCGGTGGCCTCACCCGACGGCGTTCCGATCCATGATCCGGAGCTGTTGGCCGCCGCGTACGACCGTATTTTTCGGATGCATGGAAGGATCGGCCCATGGCGATGACGCCGGCGGTGAAGGACGAAATCTCTCGGCTTCCCGTGACCCGGACCTGCTGCAGGAAGGCAGAAGTCTCGGCGATCCTTCGGTTCGCGGGCGGGCTGCACCTGGTGAGCGGCCGGATCGTGATCGAGGCGGAGCTGGACACCGCGATGGCGGCGCGCCGGCTGAAGCGGGACATCCTCGAAATCTTCGGGCACAGCTCGGAGCTGATCGTGATGGCTCCCGGCGGGCTGCGGCGCGGCTCCCGCTATGTCGTCCGGGTGGTGGCGGGGGGCGATCAGCTGGCCCGCCAGACCGGCCTGGTGGACGGTCGCGGCCGGCCCATCCGCGGTCTGCCGCCGCAGGTGGTCTCGGGGGCCACCTGCGACGCCGAGGCCGCCTGGCGCGGGGCCTTCCTGGCCCATGGCTCGCTCACCGAGCCGGGCCGCTCCTCCTCGCTGGAGGTGACCTGCCCGGGGCCGGAGGCGGCACTCGCACTGGTCGGCGCGGCCCGCAGGCTCTCCATCGCGGCGAAGGCCCGCGAGGTGCGGGGGGTGGACCGGGTCGTCGTCCGCGACGGTGACGCGATCGGTGCGCTGCTCACCCGGCTCGGCGCCCATGAGTCGGTGCTGGCCTGGGAGGAGCGGCGGATGCGCCGTGAGGTCCGGGCCACGGCCAACCGGCTCGCCAACTTCGACGACGCCAACCTGCGCCGTTCCGCGCGGGCCGCGGTCGCCGCCGGCGCCCGGGTGGGACGCGCGCTGGAGATCCTCGGCGAGGAGGTGCCCGAGCATCTCGCGGCGGCCGGACGGCTGCGCATGGAGCACAAGCAGGCATCCCTGGAGGAGCTGGGCGCGCTCGCCGACCCGCCGCTGACGAAGGACGCGGTCGCCGGCCGGATCCGCCGACTCCTGGCGATGGCCGACAAGCGGGCCCAGGACCTGGGGATCCCGGGGACGGAATCGACTCTCAGCGAGGAGCTCGCCGACGGGCTGGTGGGGTGACCCGCGAAGGCTGTGAAATCGGCCGAATTCAGAACGCTGGGAAATCCCCGGGGCGTTGACGCTCCGTAGTCGTGACTGCGTGTCCGGCGGGGTATCCGCAGGCCCGTACTCCTACCGAGGAATACGGGCCTCGGCGCTTCTTACGGCCCCGCTCGATGTCACCCCGGGGCCCTCGGAGAGGTAGGGTCGGAGGCGGTCGGGGACATCTCATACAACTCGCCGGGGTGAAAACCCCGCGTACCTAACGAGGAGATCGGTTCGTGACGATCCGCGTAGGCATCAACGGCTTTGGCCGCATCGGTCGTAACTACTTCCGCGCGCTGCTGGAGCAGGGTGCGGACATCGAGATCGTGGCTGTCAACGACCTGGGTGACACCGCGACCACGGCCCACCTGCTGAAGTACGACACCATTCTGGGGCGTCTGAAGGCAGAGGTCAGCCACACCGCCGACACCATCACCGTCGATGGTCACACGATCAAGGTGCTCTCCGAGCGCAACCCGGCCGACATCCCCTGGGGTGAGCTGGGCGTCGACATCGTCATCGAGTCGACCGGCATCTTCACGAAGAAGGCCGACGCCGAGAAGCACATCGCCGGCGGCGCCAAGAAGGTCCTCATCTCGGCTCCGGCCAAGGGTGAGGACATCACCATCGTGATGGGCGTCAACCAGGACAAGTACGACGCGGCCAACCACCACGTCATCTCCAACGCGTCCTGCACGACCAACTGTGTCGCACCGATGGCCAAGGTTCTGGATGAGAACTTCGGCATCGTCAAGGGCCTCATGACGACGGTCCACGCGTACACGAACGACCAGCGCATCCTGGACTTCCCGCACTCGGACCTGCGTCGCGCCCGCGCCGCCGCCGAGAACATCATCCCGACCACCACCGGCGCGGCCAAGGCCACCGCCCTGGTGCTCCCGCAGCTGAAGGGCAAGCTGGACGGCATCGCCATGCGCGTCCCGGTCCCGACCGGCTCGGCCACCGACCTGGTCGTGGAGCTGCAGCGCGAAATCACCAAGGACGAGGTCAACGCCGCGTTCAAGAAGGCCGCCGACGACGGCGACCTCAAGGGCATCCTGTACTACACCGAAGACCCGATCGTGTCCTCGGACATCGTCGGCGACCCGGCGTCCTGCACCTTCGACTCCTCGCTGACGATGGTTCAGGAGGGCAAGTCGGTGAAGATCCTGGGCTGGTACGACAACGAGTGGGGTTACTCCAACCGTCTTGTCGACCTGACCGTCTTCGTCGGCAACCAGCTCTGACCTCCGGGTCGGCAGGCACCTCGATGTGAGCACGGGGCTCGAACAGCGCAACGCCGCGCCGTTCGAGCCCCGTTGCATGCTCCCTCGTCCTTCCAAGGAGTCCAGCAAGATGAAGACGATCGACGAACTTCTCGCCGAAGGGGTCACCGGCAAGCGCGTATTCGTCCGCGCCGACCTCAACGTGCCGCTGAGCGGCACCACCATCACCGACGACGGCCGCATCCGCGCCGTCCAGCCGACCGTGGAGAAGCTCGCCGCGGCCGGGGCGCGGGTCGTCGTCGCCTCGCACCTGGGCCGCCCCAAGGGGGCCCCGGACCCGGCCTTCTCCCTGGCGCCCGCCGCCGCCCGCCTCGGTGAGCTCCTCGGCGCCGACGTGGCCTTCGCGACCGACACGGTCGGCGAGTCCGCCCGCGCCACGGTCGCCGCGCTCACCGACGGCCGGGTCGCCGTCATCGAGAACCTGCGCTTCAACCCCGGTGAGACGTCCAAGGACGACGCCGAGCGCGGTGCGTTCGCCGACCGGCTCGCCGAGCTCGCCGACGTGTACGTGGGCGACGGCTTCGGGGCTGTGCACCGCAAGCACGCCTCGGTCTTCGACCTCCCGGCCCGGCTGCCGCACGCCGCCGGCGACCTGATCGCCACCGAGGTCGGCGTCCTGAAGAAGCTCACCGAGAATGTCGAGCGCCCCTACGCCGTCGTGCTCGGCGGCTCCAAGGTCTCGGACAAGCTCGGCGTCATCGACCACCTGCTGGAGCGCGCCGACCGCATTCTCATCGGCGGCGGCATGGCGTACACCTTCCTCAAGGCCCAGGGGCACGAGGTCGGCAGCTCCCTCCTCCAGGAGGACCAGATCCCGGCGGTGCTGGAGTACCTCAAGCGCGCCGAGGAGAAGGGCGTGGAGTTCGTGCTCCCCGTCGACGTCGTGGTCTGCGAGCAGTTCCCGGACCTCAAGGCCAAGGCCCCGACACAGCACCGCACCGTGCCCGCGGACGCGATCCCGGCCGGTTTCATGGGGCTGGACAACGGTCCCGAGACCAACAAGCTGTACGCCTCGAAGCTCGCCGACGCCGTCACCGTCTTCTGGAACGGCCCGATGGGCGTCTTCGAGCACCCCGACTATGCCGAGGGCACCCGGGCCGTGGCCCAGGCCCTCGTCGACTCCTCGGGCTTCAGTGTCGTCGGCGGTGGTGACTCCGCCGCCGCCGTCCGCATCCTGGGCTTCGACGAAAACGCATTCGGACACATCTCGACCGGCGGCGGCGCCAGCCTCGAATACCTTGAGGGCAAGACGCTTCCCGGCCTCGCCGCACTGGAGGACTGACCTTTCATGACCACTCGCACCCCGCTGATGGCGGGCAACTGGAAGATGAACCTCAACCACCTTGAGGCCATCGCACACGTCCAGAAGCTCGCCTTCGCCCTGGCCGACAAGGACTACGAGGCCGTCGAGGTCGCAGTCCTGCCGCCCTTCACCGACCTGCGCTCCGTGCAGACGCTGATCGACGGCGACAAGCTGAAGATCAAGTACGGCGCCCAGGACATCTCGGCGCACGACTCCGGCGCGTACACCGGTGAGATCTCCGGCCCGATGCTCGCCAAGCTGAAGTGCACCTACGTCGCCGTCGGCCACAGCGAGCGCCGCCAGTACCACGGCGAGACCGACGAGATCTGCAACAGCAAGGTGAAGGCCGCCTACAAGCACGGCCTGACCCCGATCCTCTGCGTCGGCGAGGAACTGGAGGTCCGTGACGCGGGCAACCACGTCGCGCACACGCTCGCGCAGGTCGACGGCGCGCTGCAGGACATCCCGGCCGAGCAGGCCGAGTCGATCGTGATCGCGTACGAGCCGGTCTGGGCGATCGGGACCGGCAAGGTCTGCGGCGCCGACGACGCCCAGGAGGTCTGCGCGGCGATCCGCGGCCGCCTCGCCGAGCTGTACTCCCAGGAGCTGGCCGACAAGGTCCGCATCCAGTACGGCGGCTCCGTGAAGTCCGGGAACGTCGCCGAGATCATGTCGAAGCCGGATGTGGACGGCGCCCTGGTCGGCGGCGCGGCGCTGGACGCCGACGAGTTCGTCAAGATCGTCCGCTTCCGCGACCAGTGAGTATGCGGTAGCGCGGATCCGTCGTACCCTTGCGGGGGCCGGGGAGGGCGTGGCCTCCCGGCCCCCGTTGTTCGCACATGCAGTCCAGAGGAATTCCGGAAAGTAGGGACCAGCCGTGATTTTGGCGTTCGAGATCGCCCTGATCGTCTTCAGCCTGCTGCTGATGCTGCTGGTGCTGATGCACAAGGGAAAGGGCGGCGGTCTCTCCGACATGTTCGGCGGCGGCATGCAGTCGTCCGTGGGCGGCTCCTCGGTCGCCGAGCGGAACCTCGACCGGATCACCGTGTTCATCGGTCTGGCCTGGTTCGCGTGCATTGTTGTGCTTGGTCTGCTGATCAAGCTGGACAACTGACCCGTCGTACGCGATTCCCGGTGAGGGTGTAACTCCTTTCACTGGACGCGCGTTGGGCCTTACGTAGACTGGGGCATCTTCGAGCACCATCACGCAGGGAGTTACGACCGTGGCAAGTGGCAACGCGATCCGGGGAAGCCGGGTCGGAGCGGGGCCGATGGGGGAGGCCGAGCGTGGCGAGTCCGCGCCGCGTCTCCGCATCTCCTTCTGGTGCTCGAACGGGCACGAGACGCAGCCGAGCTTCGCCAGTGACGCGCAGGTACCGGAGACTTGGGACTGTCCGCGCTGTGGTTTCCCGGCCGGCCAGGACCGGGACAGCCCGCCCGACCCGCCGCGCACCGAGCCGTACAAGACGCACCTCGCGTACGTACGCGAGCGGCGCAGCGACGCGGACGGCGAGGCCATCCTCGCCGAGGCCCTGGCGAAACTCCGGGGCGAAATCTAACGCCTCGCACCCGAAGTTCACCGGCCGGGCACCCACGGGGTGCCCGGCCGGACTGCTTTTGCCGTGCCGCAGCTTCCCATTGTCTCGTCAACCCCTCTGATCAATTAAGTTGGAGAGGCAGCGGGGCATCTGCAGGCACGAGAAGAAGTGGGCTGATATCCGGGATGAATACACCTAGCCGAACCAGGCTCAACCAGACGCCCGAATGGAACGCTCTGGGCAAGCATCGTGAGCAGCTCGGGACGACGCATCTGCGGCAGCTCTTCGCGGACAATCCGCGGCGCGGTACCGGATACACCCTCCGGGTCGGTGATCTGTATGTCGACTACTCCAAGCACCTGGTCACCGACGAGACGCTCCGGCTGCTGCGCGAACTGGCCGCGACCACCGGAGTGGCACAGCTGCGGGACGCGATGTTCCGCGGCGAGAAGATCAACACCACCGAGGACCGCGCCGTCCTGCACACCGCGCTGCGTGCCCCGCGCGACGCGGTGATCGAGGTCGACGGCGAGAACGTGGTGCCCGGTGTGCACGCCGTGCTCGACAAGATGGCGTCCTTCTCCGACCGCATCAGGTCGGGGGAGTGGACGGGTCACACCGGCAAGCGCATCAGGAACGTCGTCAACATCGGCATCGGCGGCTCCGACCTCGGACCCGCCATGGCGTACGAGGTGCTGCGCTCCTTCACGGACCGCTCGCTCACCGTCCGCTTCGTGTCGAACGTCGATGGCGCCGACCTCCACGAGGCCGTGCGCGATCTCGACCCGGCCGAGACGCTCTTCGTCATCGCGTCGAAGACCTTCACCACGATCGAGACCATCACCAACGCCACCTCCGCCCGCGACTGGCTGCTGACCGGACTGAGGGCCGGTCAGGAAGCGGTCGCCAAGCACTTCGTGGCGCTGTCGACGAACGCCGCCAAGGTCGCGGACTTCGGCATCGACACCGCCAACATGTTCGAGTTCTGGGACTGGGTCGGCGGCCGTTACTCGTACGACTCCGCCATCGGTCTCTCGCTGATGATCGCCATCGGCCCGGACCGGTTCCGCGAGATGCTCGACGGCTTCCACCTGGTCGACGAGCACTTCCGCACCGCCCCCGCCGAGGAGAACGTCCCGCTGCTGCTGGGCCTGTTGGGCGTCTGGTACGGAGCGTTCTTCGACGCCCAGTCGCACGCCGTGCTGCCGTACAGCCACTATCTGTCCAAGTTCACCGCGTACTTGCAGCAGCTGGACATGGAGTCCAACGGCAAGTCCGTGGACCGGAACGGCGAGCCGGTCGACTGGCAGACCGGACCGGTCGTCTGGGGCACTCCCGGCACCAACGGGCAGCACGCCTACTACCAGCTGATCCACCAGGGCACCAAGGTCATCCCGGCCGACTTCATCGGTTTCGCCGAGCCGGTCGCGGACCTGCTGCCCGGTCTCGTCGCCCAGCACGATCTGCTGATGGCCAACTTCTTCGCGCAGACGCAGGCGCTGGCCTTCGGCAAGACGCCGGACGAGGTCCGTGCCGAAGGCGTCGCCGAGGAACTGGTGCCGCACAAGACCTTCAAGGGCAACCACCCGACGACGACGATCCTGGCCGACCGCCTGACCCCGTCGGTCCTCGGCCAGCTGATCGCGCTGTACGAGCACAAGGTCTTCGTCCAGGGCGCCGTCTGGAACATCGACTCCTTCGACCAGTGGGGCGTCGAACTCGGCAAGGTGCTCGCCAAGAGGATCGAGCCGGTGCTGACCGAAGGCCGGGGAGGCGAGGGGCTGGACAGCTCGACCGCCGCACTCGTCGAGGCGTACCGCGCCCGCAGGGCGCGCTGAGCCGATGACCACGGGGGAGCGGACGGTGCGGCTGAGGCCGCCGAACAACACCCTGGACCCGAGGGCCGTCGGCTGGTGGCGGGCCCAGTGGCTGCTGCTGACCGCGGCGCCGGTGGTCGTCCTGGCCGTGCTGGGCGCGCTCATCGAGCCCGCCCGGTTCTGGCTGCTGCTGCCCGCCGCGGTCGTCGCGGTCCTTGGCGTCGGCTGCGCCGTCCTCTTCCCCCTCTGGTGGTTCCGCACCCACCGCTGGGAGGTCACCGACGAAGCGGTGTACGTCAGAACCGGCGTGCTGCGTCAGGAGTGGCGGATCGCCCCGATGTCCCGGATCCAGACCGTGGACACCGTGCGCGGCCCGCTCGAACAGCTCTACCGGCTCGCCACGGTCACCGTCACCACCGCGTCGTCCAAGGGCGCGGTGCGGATCGAGGGACTGGGCCACGAGCTGGCGGCCGAGCTGGCCGAGCGGCTGACCCGGATAACCCAGGACACCCCAGGGGACGCCACATGAGCGCCGGGACGACCGTCTTCCCGGAGGCTGACGACGACAGCGCCGACGGCCCCGGTGCCGCTGCCGGCTGGCGGCGGCTGGACCGGCGCACGGTCCTCGTCAGCGCACTCGTCACGGCCGGGGTGGCGGCCGGCGCGGCCGTGCCCACCACGCTGGGGCTCTCCGGGCGGTTCGGGTTCGGGCCCGCGGTCGCCTGGGTGCTGGCCGGTGCCGTCGTGCTGATCGCGAGCGCCGCGGCCGGCGATCACGTACGGTGGCGCCGCACCCGCTACCGCGTCGGCGCCGAACGGGTCGAGCTCCACACCGGGCTGCTCCTGGTCAAGAAGCGCTCACTGGCCCGTGAACGCATCCGCAGCGTCGACCTCACCGCCCACCCGCTGCAACGGGTCCTCGGTCTGGTCGCCGTCCGCATCGGCACCGGCGAGCACTCCGGCAACGAATCCACCCTGGAACTGGACCCGGTCCCCAAGGCCGAGGGCGAACTGCTCCGCCGCGAGCTGCTGGAGCGTACGGCCACCGCAGCCCCGGGCACCCATCGCGAGGGCGAGCTCGTCGCCCTCGACCCGCGCTGGATCCGCTACGCACCGGTCTCGTTCGTCGCCCCCGCGCTCGGCGGTGCGGCGGCCGGTGGGGTGATGCAGGTCAGCGACTGGTTCGGGGCGCAGGGGCGGGTGATCGACTGGATCGGTGACCGGTTCCGGGACACCTCGCTGATCGCCGTGATCATGACCCTCGTCGCCGCCGCGATCGCCGCCGGGGTCGTCGGCGCGCTCGGCCTGTGGGTCGAGATGTGGTGGGGCTACCGGCTGGAGCGCGAACCCGGCGGTACCCTGCGCGTCCGGCGCGGACTGCTGACCTCCCGCTCCGTCTCCATCGAGGAGCGGCGGCTGCGCGGTGTCGACCTCGTCGAACCGCTCGGCATCCGGCCGTTCGGCGCCGCCAGGGTCGACGCGATCACCACCGGGCTCGCCAAGGACGACGAGGAGCAGCACGGCGACCACAACACCCTGCTGCCCGCCGCGCCGCGCCGCGTCGCCGACGCGGTGGCCGCCGATGTCCTGCGCGAGGTCACGTCCCCGACGGGCACCCCGCTGACCCGGCACCCCCGCGCGGCCCGGGGCCGGCGGTCGCGCCGGGCGTGCTGGGCCGTCGTCGCACCCGTCGCCGTCCTCGTCGTCCTGGGGGTGCTGCTGACACCCGTCCTGCTCTGGATCGCGCTCGCCTGCGCGGTCGTCGGGCTGCCCGCCGGGCTGCTCCTCGCCCGGGACGCGTACCGCGGCCTGGGACACGCCGTCAGCGGCGACTACCTGGTGGTCCGGTCCGGCACGGTGCGGCGCTCGACCGCCGCCCTGGAGCGGGCCGGTGTCATCGGCTGGACGGTCAGGCAGACGTACTTCCAGCGACGGGCCGGGGTGCTGAGCCTCACCGCGACGACGGCCGCCGGATCGGGTGCGTACACGGCGTACGACGCCGATGCGAGCGAGGGACTCGACTTCGCCTCCCAGGCCGTTCCGGGCCTGCTGGAACCCTTCCTGGAGCGGACTCCGCCCGCCGGGTGACCGCGCGGTGCCCGGCCGTGCGCCGCGTCGACGAACAGTGCCCGTCCGACGCTCTCGGCGCGTGCGGTGCCGGACCGGGCTCGGCCCCTCCTGAATCCCGCCGCGCCCCTCACGGCGGTCGCAGCGGGCCGTGCCCAGCACGCCGCAGGCCCGGTTCGCTCCGAGGAACGAACCGGGCCTGCGTACAACGGCACTGACGACGGCTCAGAGCCTGTCGGGCGGCCTTCGATCGGATCGCGGACGCGGTCTGGTGCGTGCGATTCCAAGGCGCCGGGATGTCCTCGGACGGGGTCTCCCCTGCTCGAACGAAGCTGAGAGCTCGGGGATGGAG